>JACMPN010000371.1 GCA_014377495.1 Candidatus Sericytochromatia bacterium | reverse complement strand
CAGGCAGACCGTCGGCGGAACACTGGCAGAGCCGGGTTTCGTTGTCTTGTTTCGGCCCTCCGGTCGGCGCAGGACCCCGGGAACCGGCTTTGTTGTGTTTTGGGGGCTGGCGCGTTCGGGCGGGGGGGAGGTGAGAACGCCACCCACCAAAGAGGTGCGCTCCCAGGCTCGGTCTCGTTGATTGAGATAATTTCTTAGCGTTGGGCCTGGCGGGCCCAGATCGTGTAACCGTCCACCGCATAGGCCGGTGGGGCGGCTAGGGGCGGTGTCGGCTGCCAGGCCCGTTCGCGTGGGCCGTAGACGATCCAGCCGACATGATGACGGGTCAGCCACGGGTCGCCGAGTCGGGAGTCCGGGCTGCCCGTCTCGTACCAGCGCTGGGTCTCCGTGAGCATGCGATGGTAGTCTGGCGTCTCACTCCAGTGACCGAGTACGGCCGGATGACCCGTCAGGGCGACAGCCCGATTCCCCGTGATCACGTGGCCGAGGATCGCCCGCCCGTCCTGCGGCTGCCGGGCCAGCCACCGATAGGCCGCCGCCTCCGCCGCCGGGACGTAACTGCGTGACGTCGTGCCGATCAGCAGGATCGACAGGGGACCTGGAATCAGCAGGGCGACGCCCGCCACGAGCATGGCCCGCCGATGCCGTGGGGACTTGGCCGCCAGGGACATCAGGCCCCGTGCCCCCCACATCATCAGCACCATGGGCAGCCCCATCATCATCAGGCGTTGCCAACTGACGGGTGCATAGAGCAGGAAGGCGTTTGCCACGACCCAAATGGCCAGCAATGGCCAGAGCGAGTCCCGCTCTAGCCGCCGCAGGCCCGGTAAGGCCAGGAGCATCGCCCCGCCAAAGGCGAGCAGGTAGACGGCCGGGTGGGGCGACAGGCAGACGTTTTGCCCCGCCCAGCGGGAAAAGGTCGGGTGGTAGGTGAAAATCCAGTAGTAGTAGGCGACGGGGATGGCCACGCCGACGCCGATCAGGGCCACACGGGCGACGCTGCGCCAGCCGTGCCGCAGGGCCCGCCAGAGGTGCCAGATCCCCAGGACGAGGCTGACCGGGACGATGTCGTACGGGTGGTGGACGGCCAAGGTCGCAGCAGCCAGGGTCGCCAGCCACGGCCAGCGCTGGGCGGTCTCCGCTTCGTAGGCCAGACGGTAACAGCTGAGGATCAGCCACAGGGCCAGCGGGTAATGGCTGTAAAGGAGCAGGCTGCCGAAGGTGGTCAGGCCCGTCCAGACGAGATCGGCAGGAAAAAGCCAGCCGGGCCACCAGCGGGGATCGCCCCAATAGGCGTTGACTTCGCTGAGCCAGCCGAAGCCGCCGCAAAAGAGGATCAGGACCAACGCCCAGCGCCGATCCCGCCGCTCCGGCCAGAGGAGGGCCAGGAACCGGTCGAGGCCGACGAGGAACAGGGCCGTGCAGATGAGGCGGGCCAGGTGGTACGTGGCGATCAGCGACATCCCGGTCCAGCGGGCCAAATGGCCGAGGGTCAGGTAGTAGAAGAAGACGCCCGCCACTCCGCTGTGCGGCTCGTCGCTGTACAGGTTGTGGTAGAACCAGGAACCGTCGTAGCCCTGGTGCATCTTGGCGATGTAGCTCCAGGCATCCTGGTCCCGGTCCGACAGAAAGCCCGTGAACAGGGCGCCTGCCGGCTGATTCAGCCAGGCGAGCAGCAGGGGCAGGCTCATTACGGCCAGCGTCAGGGCGATCCAGAGCCATAGCTCCCGGTCGTGCCGACTGGCCTGCCCATCAGTCGTTTCAGGGAGGGCGGTCAGCATGGCGGACTTGGGGTTGCGGGATGGCATGGCAGGTACATGCTCCCATTATGGCGCCAGCGAGGTCCGGGACCACAGGCATTGCGCCGTGGCGGCCCGCACCCGTGCGGACAGCATCGGGTGATCGAGTGCCGCAATGAGGCTGACCAGTGTTTTGGCCGGGTCGGTTTGCCGGTCATCGTTCCCATCAACGCAAGCGCTCTATAAGGAATCTCGGCGTCGGAAAACAGGGCGTCAGAACAACCCTTAGGCAATCGGCTCCGTTTCGTGGGCTTCGACAACTTCCAAGTCAGTGAACTCCTGGCGCAGCCAGGTCGCCAGGTAGGCCCGGGACGGGGCCTCGCTCGAAAGATGCCCGGGGTCGAGCAGGCAAAGCCCGGCCGACCGGGCGTCATCGGCTTGGTGGTACTTAATGTCGGCCGTGATCAGCACGTCGGCACCGGCTTTTTCTGCATCCGGGATCAGGTCGGCGCAGGAGCCGCCGCAGACGGCGATGCGCCAGACACCCTGGTCAGGATCGCCGCTCATCCGCACATGCGTCGCCCCGAGGGCCTGCTGGACGTGCTGCCGCAGGGCCTGCAGGGGCATCGGAGCCGCCAGCTCGCCGATGCGGCCCAGGCCCAGGATCTTGCCCTTGTTGTTCAGCGGGTAGAGGTCGTAGGCCACCGCTTCATAGGGGTGGGCGGTCTTCAGGGCCTTCACGACATCGGCGATCCGCTCCTGGGGCACCTGGATCTCCAGGCGATCCTCGGGCTCCCGATTGAGCACGCCGACATCGCCACTATAAGGAGTCGCCGTGGCCGAGGGCTGGAAGGTGCCCGTGCCCGCGGACCGGAAGGAACACTCCGTGTAATCGCCGATCTGGCCGGCCCCTTCATGGGTCATCGCCGCCAATACGGCATCGGTGTGGGAGGCGGGGACGAAGGTGACGAGCTTGCTGTACTGCTGGCGCCAGGTCTCGCGCAGGACCCGCATGTCGCGCAGGCCGATCGCCGTGCCCAGCAGGCTGCTCACCCCGGGCTCGATGACGTCGTAGTTCGTGTGCAGGGTGAACACCGTCAGCCCGAAGCGCAGTGCGGCGGTCAGGGAGTCGCCCAGGGGCGTTGCCGTGTCGATCTGCTTCAGCGGCCGGAAGATCAGCGGGTGGTGCGCGATGAGGAGCTGGCAGCCATTGCTGATCGCCTGCTGGATGACGTCGGGCCCGGGCGTGATCGCCACCATCACCCGGTTGACGGCGCCCTCGCGCTGGCCGATCTGCAGGCCGACGTTGTCCCAGTCCTGGGCGAGGCTCGGCGGGGCGAGGCGGTCCAACGCGGCGAGAATGCGTGCTTTGTCCAAGGGTGGGTGCTCCGATCATCTAACCTTAACGCGTGTTTAGTCCGGTCTTTTCCTGCTGCTGACAAGTGTTTTGACCCGCGTCGCCATAACAAGTGTAACGCTGAACAGGAGTTGAGCGTGGTGAGGAGAGGGTGTCATGATGAGCAGTAGCAAGCGGTTCTCGACCGGCTTGATCCTGGCGTGCCTGGTCATGCAGACGGCATCCGGTTGCGCCCGCAAGTTGCTGCCCACGGCCCCTGACGCCGCCAGCGCCCCGTCGCTGACGCAGCCCAGCACTCCCGGTGGTGGCGGCTCGCTGACCCCGGCCCCCGGCACCACTTATCCCGGTGACTCCGACGGCGACATGAAGACCGACATGCCGGCGCTGCCGGATCCGCAGTCTTTCCCGGATCCGCCCCCCGCCAGCCAGAATCCGACAACCCCCGGGATGACCGCCTTCGAAGGCAAGGCCGTCGCCCATACCCGTTACTTCAACCTGCCGATCCCGCCGTATGTGCGGGGCATCTTCTGCTACATCAACCTGACCTGGCAGCCTGTCCCCGGCACCAAGGAGTTCTGGATCTACAAGGGCGGTGTGCTGCCCACCAAGGAAGCCGCCAACCGGGCCTCGGCCTACAAGGTCGTCTCCGCCGGCGTCCTCGGCGGTGGTTCCTTCACCGACGGCACCGCACCGCCGCCCCTGTCGGGCGGCAACTTCCTCGACAAGATCAAAAAACTCGGCAGCGCCCTGACCATCCGGCCCGGCGTCAAGCAGAGCTACAAGGTCATCGCCGTCGATGAGAACGGCACCCCGTTCGCCGAGACCACCGTCGTCGACTCGACCCCGATGGCCCCGGCCGCCCCGCCCGTCCTCAAGCCCGTGATGGACGACCAGACCGTCAAGCCCCTCTTCACCTGGTCCGACATGATCCCCGAAGGTCAGGAAGCCGATCCCACCAGCGAGCCCGACGGTTACTACATGGCCGTGTTCCCCAGCTTCGGCGGGACCCAGGGCGCCACGATGCCCGGTGCCGTTGCCGGTTGGGCCACCTACCGGGACAAACGGGTCAAGCTCGCCCGGTACGGCGACGAGAACATCTCCCTGCCGCCTTATCCGGGGACCCTGCCCTTCACCGTCGCTTTGCCGCTGCGGCTGGGACAGACCTACTCCTGGACCGTGATCAGCGTCAAAACCGACACCGGCAACATGATGACCGCCAAAGCCGTCTCCAAGTCCTGGGGCATGATCCAGAACTTCACCCTCGGGGCCGGCGCCTCCTCCAATGGCAGCACCGGGAGCACCTCCGGCAGCACTTCCGGTGGCAGCACCAGCAGCACGGACGGGTCGTCCAGCGGCTCGACGGGTACCGGCGTCTCCGTCGGCCAGGCCGTCAAGACGGCCTCCTCGATCTGGGACAAGTTCAAGTCGATCCTCGGCAAGTAAATCAGCCGCTCCCCTCTCCGACACTGCCTCCGCCCTCCGGCGGAGGTTTTGTCTTGGGACCATGGCTGCGGCTGGACCGGCCCCCGACGCGGCGCTGCACCCGGTCCGGTGGTGGTTTGGTAAAGGCCAGGCTTAACGTCAGTTATCGAACGGGGTTGCCGATAATTCAGTACGAGGGTGGAGGGGACATGATGACCAAGCGTTTTGTAGTCAAGGGCAAGCTCACAGCAGCTTGGCTTTGCCTCATCGCCTCCATGAATCTCCTGACCGCCTGTGGCGCCGGCCGTGGCCCCATTTTGGGTCTGGACGGTCAGCGGGCTGCCATCCGGGTCCTCGTGCAGGCTGCCGACCGCAGTCCCGCCGCCGGCCTGTCCGTCGTCCTCAAGAAAGACACCACCCCGATCGGCACGCCGCGCACGACCGACGGCAGCGGCATTGCCGAGTTTCCCGACGTGCCCGTGGGCGACGGCTACCGCGCCTACGTCAATGGCCGGGGCTACCAGTCCGGCGTCACCGACTCCGTCAAAGTGATGGGCAACGTCGAGGTGCCCCTGCAGCTGACGCCGCTGAGTGCCACCGGCACCGGCATCCTCGTTGGTTCTGTCAAAGAAGCCAAAGGGGCGCCCATCGCCGGCGCCCAGGTCACCTGCGGTCCCCGCTCGGTGGCCACCAATGCCGCCGGCCAGTTCACCTTTGCGAACATGCCGGCGGGCCGTTTCCCGCTGGCCGTCGCCAAGCCCGGTTTTTCCGCAGCCGCCAAGCCCGACGTGACCGTCACGGTCGGCGATGTGGTCGAGCTGGACACGCTGTTTCTGCGGGAAGTCGCCGGTGCCGCCTCGGCGATCACCGGTGGCGGGCAGTACCTGCTGGCCACGGCCGGCCGGGTCGCCGAAGTCGACCGCAACTGGGGCGCCCCCTGGCGCTTCGGCGGGGTCACCCTCGTCGCCGGTGCCGCCCGCCTGCCCAGTGGTGAAGTGGCCATCGCCGATGCCGGCAGCCGCAAGGTGCTGGTCGTCGACCGGGCTGGCAAGGTCCTCTTCACCTACGGCGGGACGTTCACCAAGCTGAAGAGCCCGGGCTGGGTCGCCGCCGACAAGATGACCGGCAACCTGCTGATCACCGACACTGATGGCGATCAACTGATCGAACTGACCGGCCGCAACGTCTCCTGGACCAGCAAGGGTCCCTGGAAATCGCCCCGCTCGGCCACCTACACCCCGACCGGGACCATCCTCGTCGCCGATACCGGCAACAAGGCCGTCGCCGAAGTGGATCGCATGGGCCACGTCATCTGGTCCTTTGCCGGGCCGGCCCTGAGCCGTCCGGTCCACGCCCAGCGTCTGGCCAGCGGCAACACGCTGATCACCGATGCCGGCTTCAACCGGGTCATCGAAGTCGATCCCAAGGGCAAGTACGTCTGGCATTACGACGGCCAGGGTGGCAGCCGGACCGCCGGCTTCGCCGTCCGGGCCCAGATGGTGCGGGGCTACGATGCCGCCAGTGACGTGCCGAACTTCGTCCCGCCGGCCGGCAGCACGCCGGTGGCCGGTGCGGGTGGTGAGCCCGTCAATCCCGGCAACGAGGAGCCCGTCGCTCAGGCGCCTGCAGCCGGCCTGAACCTGCCCCGCATGGCCACCCGCCTGGCCAACGGCAACACGCTGATCGCCGACAACGGCAATGGCCGGGTCCTGGAAGTCAGCCCCGACGGCCAGACCGTCTGGCAGAACACCACTGTCGGCCGGGTATCCGCCATCGAAAAACTCGGCGAATAAGCAGAGGGGTTGAGCGGTTCCATGGCAGCCCGCCTGCAGGCCGAACCCTTCCTAAGGTCCATAAAGGACCTGTCGTCAGGAACCGTCCTGCATTCGGACCACCCTGAACCCGCTCAACCCCTCTGCTGGTCAGCATTTCCGGTGATTTCCGGTGATTCTGGTGATTCCGGTCTACCGGTTTATCGGATGCGGCCGGGCTTACCGCGCTTCGGGACGCATGCTGCGCAAGTTCGTGTCCAACCGCTCCAGGTGATTTTCGGCCTCACGGGAGCGATTGCCGATCTCCTGCTCCGCCCGCTTCATGTCTGACTTCAGCGACTCCAGATAGCGGTCGACGTTGCGGTTGCCGGTGCGCTCGATGCGATTGAGCGACTCCTCGGCCTGCCGCACGTGATTGCGGGCAGCGTCCCAATCCTGCTCCAGCACACTGGTATGTGCCATGCCGATGTGGGCGCGGGCAGCGTCGACCGGATGGTCCGGCATCATCGGTTCACCGGGCGCAGGGGGCTGGATTTCCTTCGGGGTCGGCTTCAGCTGGACTTCCTGGCGGATGACGTTTGACTCGGCGGATTGCCGCTCACCCCTGCCCTGCGGACCGCGGGCACCGGAGCCCGGTGCCGTCCGCTCCTCCCGCATTTCCGGGGTGGTCGGCTCGCCGCCCTCGCCCGGTTCCCGATGCACCCCGTCACCACCGGATTCCGGTGTCTCAGGGTGCTTGTCCTGACGCATCTGGTCGTCGCCTTCGGGGCTCGACTGCCCTGCGGCCCCACCCGTGCCCCCACCCGAGTCGGGACGGGCACTGCCGGGCGAACGATCGCCACGGTCTTCTTTCGGCTCCTCCGCCCCGCCGCCTTCGGTGCGGCGCTGCATCTCGTCGAGCGTTTCCCGCGGCATCATCCGGTGCGTCTGGCTGTCACCGCGACGCTGCCCCAACCGCTGCTCCATCGTCCGCATCGCCCGCTCGCGCTCTGCCGGCGCCATCTGCTCCAGCCGCCGCTGCTCGTCCATCGGCAGATGGCGCATCCGGTCCTGGGATTCGATGCCGTCCCATGTCCATTTGGGCATGATCGGGTGGATCGGATCGATCCCTTCCCAAATCGCCAAAGCCGGGCCGCTCAGACCCACGGTCAGCGCCAACGCCCCAAGGATGACCCGTCTGGTACGCATGTGGACCCTCCCTCGCAGCCAGGCTCGCGTGCGTGTATCCGCCCCCGGATGGGACACCCGATCCGCCCCAAGTGTGCGGCTTTCCTGGCGATTCGCTCAGAACGCAATGTCGCGAGACTTGAAACCAAATCTGACAACACGCCCTTTACTGTAGGCAATCGGCCAGATGCCGCCATTGGCGAATCAAGCCAAACTGCAACGAATCGGGGCTTGGCGTGAGCAACGGTGCTGACACAGGGCCACACCGCCGGAAACAGGCAGCGACCGCTTTTAAAGAGTCCGCTCGGCAGTCCCCGACGCCCGTTCTGCCTTCGGTGTGCGGAGCCACTGCCGCAAACTGTCCGCCGAGCGCGTGTTCAGGATCTGGCCGGGGTGGGCTCCGGCCCGTCGGGCCTGACTGACGCCCAGGGGCATGGCCACCAGCCCGTCCGGAGAATGGGAGTCGGTGTTGATCACCAGGGTGACACCAGACTGCAGGGCCAGCCGCGCCACGTCGGCGGGCAGGTCGAGGCGGTTCGGCGTCGCATTCAGCTCCAGGGCTGTGTGCGTTCGCGCTGCGGCCCGGATCACCCGGTCGATGTCCAGGGCATAGGCAGGGCAGTTGTTCAGGATCCGGCCCGTCGGGTGGCCGATGAAGTCCACGTGGGGGTTCGTCATCGCCCGCTCCAGCCGCCGGGTCTGGGCCTCACGGTCCAGACCGAACGCCGTGTGGATCGAGCCGATGACGATGTCCAGACCGGCCAGGATCTCGTCGCTGTAGTCGAGGCTGCCGTCGGGCAGGATGTCGACTTCCGCCCCCGACAGGACCCGGATGCCCGGGTGGCGGGCATTCAGCGCGGCAATTGCCGCCTGGTGCTGGACGAGCCGCTCCGGCTCAAGGCCGCGGGCGGCCGCCAGATTCGGCGAATGCTCGCAGATGGCCACGTACTCGTAACCCATCGCCTGGGCCCGGGCCACCATCGCATCCAGGGTGCCTTTGCCGTCGCTCCAGACCGTGTGCATGTGCAGGTCGCCCCGCAGATCGGCCTCCGACAGCAGCCGGTGCTGCGTGCCCGCCCGCCAGAGCGCCGGGTCCACCGGCCCGTCCCGCAGCTCAGGCGGCACGTAGGACAGACCACGGCTGCGGTAAAACGCCGCCTCCAGGTCATAGAGATCCGGGTAGAGCGCCGTCACCGCTTCGCCGGCCGCTACCTGCTCCCAGTGGCTGGGCGCCGAACGCCGGCGGACCAGCTCACCCACCAGCGCCTCGTCCGGGACCAGCTCCAGCCGCACCGGCAGCCCGTTGGCCAGGCGCAGCGACACGCCGTGCTCGTCCTCATACAGGCGGTTGGTGCCCGGCTGCTGGGGCCGCATCCGTTCGCCAAAACGCAAGGTGCCGGCCAACGGCGAGGGAAAGCGCTCCGCCTCCCGCTCGAACGCCGCCAGAAAGGTCTGGAAAATCCCCATCCGGCCCGTCCCGGCGGCGCCCAGCAAGTCGATTTGACCGATCAGCTCCGCCCCTGTGGCGACCGCCCCAACCGGATAGATCGGCCAGCCCGGACCGATGGCTTCCCAGGCAGCCTGCAGCGACTGCAACGCCGCCAGGCCTTCCACCCCCAGATAGACGCTCGGGGTGACGGGACGCCGGGCTTTCAGATAGGCCTCGGCCATGATCAGGATGCCGGGCGGGATCTCCGGGACCAGGGCGAGCTTGTGCCGCCCTTCGCCGAGCAGCATGTACAGGTCGAACCAGGAATTGACGGCCAGCCGTTCGCGCAGCATGCGCACCGTGTCTGCCGTGAAGCCGGGGATCTGGACCAGCTCCAGCAGGCTTTCGGGAAACTCGACCGTCCAGGCGACATAGGTGGGGCTGCCGCCGGTGGCGAGCAGTTCGCCGGCGATCCGGCTGGCAAACCCGTCGCCGGACAGGCGCGGCCGACGGCCGTCCCGGATGCCGGCGGTGGTGGCCCGGCAGACGGCGACATCGGCCGGGTCCATCCCGGCGATCTGCATCAGCGTGGCCGTACGGTCGAGGATATGGGCGATGTGGTGAACGAAAGTGGGTTCCATCGACGCCTCAGGTTGCGAATCTCCTTCATCGTACCGGGAGGGCGACGACGAGCGCTAGGGGCCGATCGGTCGGCCATAACGGCTCACGGTCTTGCGCACCCACCGTCGGGCCGTCGCCACATCCGCAAAGGCGCCGCCCTCGGCGTGCAGCAGGGCGACGACTTCCCCTTCGGTCCGGCCCGTCCCGCCGGCAGCCAGAACGGTTGCGATCATCTGCCCATCCGGCGTCAATTCCAATCCTGCCGGGCTGGCGCCGGGCGCCGCCACCTGGGCCGCCAGGCTCGCCCAGAGGTCGTCACTGCCGCCGGCGCCCTGTCGCCGCCCATTCCAGTCCCAGCGCCAGGTCCAGGTGATGCTGTCCACCACGGTGACGACCTTCAGGTCCAACGTCACCGTATCGCCCGGCGTCACGGCCAAAGGTGCATCCAGCGACAGATAGGCACATCCCCAATGGGTGGCCGGATCCGTCGGGCCATTGCGCAGCGTGACACCGCCGGCCAGCTCGGCCTCGAACCAACCGGCAAACCCGTGGCAGACCCCCGCCGCCGTGATCGGGAACGTCAGCGACCCGCTCAGGTGGGGGGCCGCCAGCGTGGCCGGGACGACCGTCTGCCAGAGCCCCGCATCGGCCAGCAGCGTGAGATCCGCAGGATCGGCCCGTTGCAGATCGGCCCGGGCCGAGGCTGCCACCGGCCGCAAATCCACGCCGAGATCGACCGTCTCCCAAAAGCTCAGCCCGGCCTCCGTCTGTGGGGCCATGACGGGCGCCAGGCGGAAGTGCAGTCGCTCGGGGAGAAATTGGCCGGTGGGCTTCAGCCAGCGCCGGGCATCCATCAGGACGCCCATCAGGTTTTCCTCCAGGCCGAACGACCCCATCAGCTCGCTGATCACCCAGTCGGCCGGCTCCGGCAGGCTCAGTTTGCGGGAGTCGCCCTGCAACACGGTGATCACGTCACCCAGACCGTTGGCTTTGGCCACGTCCTGGGCGACCCGGTGCACGCTGCCCCATTCCATGGCGTAGACCCGTTTCGCCCCGGCCTGGGCGGCGAACACGGCCAATAACCCCGTGCCGGTACCGATGTCCACCACCACGTCACCGGGTTTCACTGCGGCCCGGATGGCGTCACGGTAGGCTTTGACCCGGATGCCGTCGGCGACCATCCGCTGGTGATCAGACAGCGACATCGGTCCCACCCAGGTTTTCGGCTGGCGGTGGCAGTCCGGCCAGCTGAGCCAGGCGGGTCAGGGCCGGGAGGAACGTGGCGTCGACTTCATAGCGGTAAGCCGCCAGATGCCGGCCCAGGGCCTCGGGCTGGATCGGGCGGCGGGAGCACCAGTCGGCGAGGACGGCCTCCAGCATGAACAGCCCCATGTCCCGGGCTTGGCTGATCAGGCGCTGGGCATCCGCCCATTCCGAGGCGTGATCCTCGCGCCACGTGCGTTTGGCGACCCAGACGGCGACCGGAAAGGGCATTTGCGTGGCGTGGTGCCACAGGTCCGTCAGGTCATGGGCCTGCACCCCGTCCGGCAGATTCTGCGCCGTGAGCAGGGCCCGTTCGCCAACCATGAGGGCGGCCGGGTTGTCCCGCAACAGTATCTCCAATGGCCCCCGGCGCTCGACGGTGCTGATTACCAGGGCGTGTTCGGCCCGCATCAGGGCTTCCAGCAGGGCCCGCTCACCACCGGCAGCCGGCTGGACGGCAAAGGTCGTGCCATCGAGCAGGCTCAGGTCATGGCGGCTGAAGAGGACGGCCGCCTGGGCCTGCGGACCGCTGGCGACGAGGGCGAGCTGTGCACTGCGCACCCAGTCCGCCTGATGGCGCAGATAGGTCGCAGCAGACACCAGGCCGATGTGGAAACCGCCCAGGGCCATGCGTTCGTCAATCTCGGCCGCATCGGCGACGACGATTTCACCGGGCCAGGCGATCATGCCCCGTTGCAGGGGCCAGGCGAAAGGCACGGCGGAAGGCCACGCACCCAGGCCGAGGCGGATCGGTCTCATGGCCGTCAAATCCCCCTCTGTGCGCTGTCGCTAGAATTCCGGCCCTTTGGGTAACGCGATGCCACGGGCCGTCTCTTCCAGATTGTCGTTGATGGCGATGGTCGTGTAAAAGGCATCCCGCACGTTGACGGCTTCGAAGGCCCCCAGGACGAGCAGGGTCAGGATCGGGGCGACGCCGTTGGGGTCGTTATTCACGGGGGTCGTCTGACTGGCGATGCTGTTCACGATGATGGCGCCGACGAGCAGGACCAACGCCCCGCCGGTAAAGGCCAGGCCCCGTTGCCAGTTGCCGGCGTAGATGTGGCCCAGGCCCGGCAGGGGAAAGGCCAGGAGGGCGGCGATCGCCGGGTCTTTCTGGAGGGCGAGGGTCGCCCGCTTGTCCTGGGGAGTCAGGTGGATGACGTACGCGTCCGACGCCCAGCCAGGGGCGGCGGCGGAGAGGGTCAGGCAGGCGGCGAGGGCCGTGGCACGAAGGGATTGCATAGGTAGTGACACAACTCTAGCCCTCTCAAGGTTTGGATGCAAGCAGGTGGTGGAACAGGGCCAATCCCCGTCCGGCGCCCGGGTTCAGGTTTCGACGGTGGCGGTGCGGGCTCCGTTACCGTTGGGCTGGCGGAACATCCCGGCCAGGTCCGCTTCCGAACGGACCAGCCGCAGGCGTTTTTCCCAAGCCCGGCGCAGCACGTCGAAGGTGCGCACCCCCTCCTTTTCGCTGGTCTGACCCGTGAACACCTGCTTGGCCGTCTCGCCCAGGGCGATCGTCGTCGCCGTGGCCATGCCGGCCGAGACGACGTCGCCGGCGCCGGGGACGAGCTTGGCCAGATTGCGGAAGAACTCCCGTCCGGTCATTGCGGCGATCCCCGTCAGACCGAGCCGGTTGATGAACTGCACGGCCGTCGGCCAGTCCGGTGTGCGGCCGGCAAAGGCCATGATCAGCGTCACCTGGATGCCCTGGACGATCGAGATGGGCAGGGCATCGGCCAGGGGCAGCGGATTCAGCCCCAGGGCAAAGGTGAGCAGCGCCGCTTCTTCGATGACGAGATCGGCCAGGCGTCCCTGGGTGTGCCGGGCGGCCCGGGCGTAGACGAGCCGGGCCCGCAGGGGCATCGCTTCGTACAGACCGTCCTGCAGCGGGGCCAAATTGTAGCGGTAGTCGAGCGTCTGGCCATGGCTGAGATCCCAGTAGGTGCCAACCGGATAGACGATCTGCGCCTGCCGGCGGAAGCCCGCTGCGATTTCACGTGTGCGCTCGGCAATGGCCACGGCCTTGGGGTGGCCGGGCTCGGCAAAGTCATAGGGCGGGGCCCAGCCGGGCGGGTTGACCGTGTCGATGCGGTTGGCGAGGACGAACAGGGAGGGCCAGCGCGGGTGGTCCGCCCACAGGCACTCCAGGGTCTGGCAATCGGTGGGCCCCAGGGCCCATTCCTCGATCGGCTGGACGTAGAGGACCGCATCGGCCCCGGCACCGTTGATCATCTCCGTCACGGCGGTCGTCCAGGTGCCGGAGTCGGGGTGTTGCAGTGTCGGTCCGTCGATCGTCAGCTCGCACAGCTCGACGAGGCCCACACCGGGCAAAATCTGGGTGTACCAGGTGCCGTGCGCCGGCTGGTCTTTTGCAGCCAGCCAGCCGGACGGGCCGACCAGATCGCCGAACAGGGCCTGTCCGAGGCTGCTTTTGCCGGCCCGTGGCCGACCGATGATGAGCAGACGGGGGCCACGGGCATCGATGGTCAGCTCGCGCAGGTCGTTGATGAAGGTGCGCAGCCGTTGGCGCATCGCCCCGCCGGGCAGGTCCGGCAGGTGCTGCAGCAGATCGTCCAACCGGTTTAAAGGCTCGGCGAGGGCCTGGATCCAGGGATCACCGGGGGACGGTTCATGCATGCGTTTACCCTTGCGACTGGCGATGGGTTTTTCGTTGGCTCGGACGGACAGGAGCGCACAGGCGCATCATGCCTGCCAGCGCGCGCTTCAACGGTAGCAGACCGCTCAGGTGCGGGCAATTGTCGCCCGAGAGGGGTGCTTTTCGGTGGCGGCAACTGACCCTAAACTGGAGCGCAGGCCCGTAGGGCGTGTCCGCACCCGACCACCATTTGGAGATACCTGTCATGTCGCAGCCCTGTACCCCTTGCAAAGGCACCGGCGAAATCAAGTGCCCGCACTGCCAAGGCTCGAAAGAGCGTGAGCATCCGACGGGCAACAGCACGGTCCGCTGCAACGACTGCGATGCCGGCGGCAAAGTCGAGTGTCCGGATTGTGAAGGTTTGGGCAAGGTCGACTAGGCGGTTCAGTGCCTGCTGACGTCCGGCATTCCCAAAACGCGCGACCGGAGATTCGGCGAGGGGGGCGGTCGAGCGCAGGTCGTTGGCGGGTGGCGTTCTCACCTCACCCCCCAGCCCCCTCTCCAAAATGGAGAGGGGGAGCGTTGGCCCACTGCCTTGATCGTTGGGTACGCCGCCTGGGCCATCGAGTGGTTGGCGCTGTCATCTCCTCCGACCTTCCCGACGTAGGCGTTCTGTGGCGCCCGCAGCCCCCGAACCGACGCTTTCCCCTGCGTGCGCGCCAGTCCCTCACCAACGATCCTGGCGACTGTGGTTCGGGGCGTCCGCATGCTGGCAGGTGTTCAGGCCGGCAGTGCTGACCGCACAAGCCGCTAAATCGCCCGTGCGGAGCGACCAGAGTACAGCGAAACGGGCGGAGGCTCCCCCTCTCCATTTTGGAGAGGGGGCTGGGGGGTGAGGTGCGTCGCCATCAGCCAAGAGGTGCGCTCGACCGCCACCCCCACTGGTTCTCTCACTCGCCAGGTGGCTGCAATGGCGATCACACCTTTGCCCGCTGGAATCAGAGCCCGGCGTACCAGTCGTAGCCTTTTTCCGCCCAGTAGTCTGCCGGCCGCTCATCGGTGAACCGGATCGTGCCGATCCGTTTGATGTTTTTTACCCCGTACTTGACGGGGATGACCAGTCGCAAGGGCGCCCCATGATCGAGACTCAGCGGGGCACCGTTCATCTCAAAGGCGAGCAGCGTCTGCGGGTGCATGGCGCTGGCCATGTCCAATCCGACGTAATAGGCATCGTCCGGCGTCGTCAGGTGGACGTAGCGGGTCCGGATCCCGCTGGCGAACCGGGCCACAAAGTCCGCAAACCGGACGCCCGCCCACTGGACAACCGTGCTCCAGCCCTCAATGCACATCAGTTCCGTGACCATCTCGTGCCGTGGCAACGCCTGGATGTCCGTCAGGCTCAGTGCCTTGGCCGTCGCCAAGCCCGTGACGTGCAGCTGCCACTGGGCGGGATCGAAGTCCGCACCCACACCGACCTCCCCGTTGATCCGGGGTGTTTCCGCCAGATCACGTTGGTGCGTGACGGCCGTTTTTTGTGGGTCGAACAGGGCGTTGGCCAGGCGTTCATTGGTTTCCAGTGCCGTGCGGAACGGCCAGGCGAGGTCCTGGACCTGGGGGAGCGACTTCAACCAATAGAAGCCACCGGCCCCTGCCGCTACAGCGACGCCCGCCTTGATAAAGCTCCGCCGGGTCATCCGACGCATGGCCGTTGCGACGGACGCATCGTCTGACAGGGACAGTGCATCTGAGGACTGCGCTAGGGCCGTGGCTTCAGGCTCAGTGGGGTCGGGTGACAGGGGCAGGTTTTCTCCAGGCGGTATCACGGGCCTGTCGTCAGGTGGCACGCCTGGCATCATGAGGCCTCCTGCGCCGGTCTGTCCGGCTCGACCACGCTGAGTTCGCGACCGCTGACCATCGCCTGGAAGTTATGAAAGCCGGCCCGGGCGACTTGGAGGATGTGCATGACGATGAAGGCGCAATACCCCACCGTCAGCCAGAAATGCTCCCACCGGGCCGCTTTGTAGCCGCCGAGGAGCCAGGTTAGCCAGCCGAACTGGATCGGCTTGTAGATGGCCAGTCCCGTCAGCAGCGACGCCGCACCCATCGCCATGACTCCCGTATACGCCAGCCGCTGGGCCCCGTTGAATTTGGCCTTGGGCAGGGGCTCCCGCCTCAGGCCCAGGTCCTGGCGGACGACCCGCCAGGCGTCCCGCAGCGTCTGCCGGTTCGGGAGCAGCTCCCGCCACTCGCCGGTCCAGAGGGTGCAGGCGGCATAAAAAAGGCCGTTCAGGGCAAACAGCCACATAAACAGGAAATGCCAGGCCATCCCCTCAGCCAGCCGGAAGGGGATGTGGAAGGCCGCATAGAACCACTTGGGAAAGAAGGTGAACAGCGTCGTGTCGCCGAAACCGATCCGGTAGACGTCGTTGGCCCAATAGATGAGCAGGCCGCTGCCGATCATCACGGCCAGGATCGGCACGTTCAGCCAGTGGCTGAGGCGGATGGCGAACGGGTGTTTGTGGGTGATGCGTTGCAAGGGTGACTCTCTGCCGGACGCGGTTAGCGGTTTTTGCTGAACTTGGCGGCCAACTCGGCCAACAGGTCCCGTTCCTGGTTCGCCGTCTGAAACGACCGGGCCAGCTCGCCAGCCGGATCGACACTGGTCACGGCTTTTTCGAGCTCGCCCAGGGTGTCCCGGGTCAGTTGCTCCAGACCCTTGTCGAGTTTGTCGTCCAGAGGCACGGCCCGCCAGATGCCGTCGGTTTCCGGGTACACCGATTGCCAGGTGGCGTTGAGCGGCAGGTACCGTTTGGCGTACTTGCCGCTGGTCAGCCAGTCCTTCCAGAGCGGTTTTAGGGCGTCGATCAGGGCGCCTGCCGGTTCCCGCCGGTTGCAGAGGAGGGCCACCCAGGCTTCCGGGCGTTTCTGAAAGTACCAGATCTCATAGCGCAGACCCGGCATCGCCAGCGGTGCCCCGCCTTCCGGCACGTGCGGCCAGTGCTCGGGCCGGCTGAGGCGCTGGGCCCAGCGGTTTTCACCGTCGATCTCGGCGTGATACAGCTTGCCGTCGTCCACCAGGGGAGACCGGCCCAGCCTGGCCAGGGACTCGTTCACGTTTCGGATGATTTTTTCACGACGCTGCAAGACGTCATCTTTTTTCATGGTGGGTCTCCTGGGGCCAGTATAGAGGGCGAAGGTCTCGCCATCGCCGTGTTTCCGCCCCTGCCCACGCCGGCATGGCGCCCGCGCCCCCGGCTTGACGCGCCGTGCCAAGCGCTGGGTTAATATGCTGTAAGCCATCGAACGTCAGTCGTGACGCGCTTATCCGCCGCACTTAGCCATTATCTCAATCAACGAGACCGGGCCTCGTGCGGCAGGGCGATGCCAGGCCAGGCACAGGGACGACGCGTACTGGGTGGTACGGTGAGGAGATGTCCTAGCCGACCACCGGGAGGCTTTCGCGACGCTTCAGCAGGGTTCTGGTGAAGCGCTGCAGTGCCAGGCGACCGATCGTTGATTGAGATACTTAACTGAAGGAGATCATTCGTGGTAACCACGTTGCCCGCCCGGATTCCCGTTCTCAACATTCACGCCTATCGCAGTGGTTCTGCGGCCGAAAAGAAAGCCTTCGTCGAGACGTTCGGCGGCGCTTTGGAGAAGTACGGCTTCGTCTCCATCGAAGGCCACGGCATCGACATGGGCCTCATCCGCAACGTCTACGGCCTGCTCAAGGAGCTCTTTGCGCTGCCGGTGGACCAGAAGCGGGCTTACGTCATGGGCAAGGGCGGCGAGCGCGGCTACACCGCCTTCGGCACCGAGCACGCCAAGGACAGCAAGGTCCCCGACCTGAAGGAATTCTGGCACGTCGGCCAAGAGCTGCCCTCCGACCACCGGCTGGCCGGCGCCTACACGCCCAACGTCTGGCCGACCGAACTGCCCGCCTTCAAAGCGCAGACCATGTCCCTGTACCGTTCCCTCGAGGAGGTGTCGGCGACCATGCTGCATGCCCTGGCCGATTACTTCGGGCTGCCCCAGAACACCTATTCGGACATGATCGTCGGCGGCAACAGCATCCTGCGGGCCATCCACTATCCGCCCGTCGTCGGTGACGTCCCGGTCGGCGCCATCCGGGCCGCCGCCCACGAGGACATCAACCTGATCACGATCCTCTGCGAAGCGACGGATGGTGGTCTGGAACTGCTCACCCATGACGGGGAATGGGTGGCTGTGGAAGCGCTGTCGGGCCAGCTGGTCGTCGATTCCGGCGACATGCTCAGCCGGATCACGAACGGGCAGATCCCCTCCACCACCCATCGGGTCGTCAACCCGCCCGACGGCGGCAACAAAGAGCGGTATTCCCTGCCGTTCTTCGTCCACCCCTACAAGGATTGCAACCTGGAAATCCTCGAGCGCTTCACGAGTGCCGAAAACCCGGCGAAGTTCCCGCCGATCCTGGCGGACGACTTTCTCACCCAGCGCCTGGAAGAAATCGGCCTGCTCAAGAAGCAGTAACCCAGCACCGGACGCGCACGAATCCTCGGTAAAGGCCCGCTGACCACGCTGTCGGCGGGCCTTTCGCTGGGTTATTTGCCTATGGAAAAAGGTTGGCCGGCCGTCTTTGGCTCTGTCGCAAGACCGGGCCCTTTGATGCCGGCGCCGCTCCGCCCCAGGGCCAGCGGCGCTTGGGCCGGATGCCCTCGTCCAGGGCGGCCAGGGCATCCGTCAAAGCCTGCAACGTCGCCAGGTCCGGGCGGCGGTCGGGGTCCGGCTCCGGGACCAGGCTGGCCAGGCGTGCGGCCAGGGGCTGGCTGATCCGGGCCCGCAGGCTCTCGGGGACGGCGATCAGTTCCGGTGACAATGAGCAGGCCCGGGCCATATCGAGCAGGCGCTGCAGCAGCAGGGTCAGTTCCCGGCAGCCTTCACCGGTCAGGGCCTCGGCCTGGATCACCCGGTCCGCCTGGGCACAGAGGCGTTGCATCCGACAAGCCGGATCCTGCAGCCACGCCTCGGCCAAACGGGCCCCGAAACTGGCCAGGGCGGCGGTCCAGACGTCGGCGATGCGGGCCAGCCGGGCCAGGTTTTCCGTGCCGGGGGCGATGCGCAGGGCCGTGCCCGGCCCGTTGCTGCGGGAAAATGCCGCCACCCGCATCGTCGCAAAGCCAAAGCTCGTCCCATAAGCCATCGGCACGTCCATGGCGGTGGCAGTCTCGACGAGGTGATGGCAAAAGCGCTGGGCGTCCGCCGCATCCAGCCGATCGGACCAGTCGACCCAAAAAAGCGGTCCCACGTGACCGGCAAGCAGTTGGGCGTCGGCCAGGTGTACCGTGCCCAGCCAGGGGGATTTCAGACTCTGCAGCCAGTTGCCGAGGGTGCTGACGTTGCGCTCATGCCGGTTCAGCTTGGCCAGCAGCGCCTCGCGGTCGGGGAATGGCAGGAGGTGCAGGGCCTCTTCGGTGGGATGCGTGCCGCAGAGTTGGCGAAAGCTGGCCAGGGGCAGGGGATGGTGGGCCCAGACGGTGACCATGCCGCCTGTGACCAGGTCGAGGCCCAGTTGATCCAGTTTTTGCAGGCTGCGGTAGGCGATGAGGCGGATGTGATCGGGCCAGCTGGCCCCTTTCAGCCACGCTTCAGGCTGGAATGCAGGACCGAGCAGGGTCGTGTCGACGATCAGGGTCCGCAGGCGCTCCCCGGGCAGGCCGGCCAGGGTGGCCATCACCGCCGCAAAGTCCACCGTCGGCAACTGCGGGCTGTTGGCGACCGGGTCGATGAAAACCTGCTCGGGCTGGTGTTTGCGGATCAGGTCCAGCATGCCGGCAGGATCCGTTTCATCGGCAAAAATGGCGTCGGCCGCCACGGCGTTCAGCAACCGCCCGCATTCGAAATACAGATGCTGGCCGATCACCGGGGGCGCCGTGCTTTCGGCCCGCAGTGCCTGGAACAGCGTGGCAAAGGCACCCATGCCGGAGCTGAACAGGTGACTGGTGGGGCGTAGGCTGTGGCCGCTCTCGTGCAGGGCCTGCAACTCGGCCTCGGCCGCATCCATGGGGATGGCGTACCGCTGATAGTCATTGTAAAACGGCAAGACCGGCTGCTGGTGGGCGCCTGCTTGGGGGTGACCACTCGCCCGCATCGCCGGGGCTTGCCACGATGCCTGGGGCTCCCAGGCCACGGTGCGCTTCAGCAACTGGCGGTAGCCGTGGCGGACCGCTTCGAGGTCGAGCCCCAGCAGATCGGCCGGATCCAGACTGGCTGCGTCAGCCGCCAGGCGGTGGAGGCCCTCGGTCAGGTCGTGCGGCATGTCGGCGGCCGTGCCCCGGCGGACGAGGGCGCCGACGTGGCATTGCCAGGCTGCGATGTCGTCCTGGTGCTCGGTCTGGGCGATGCTCAGCGCCGATCGGCCGGATGCCCGGAGGATCGGATGGTTGGCGGACAGCGTGTGGGGATTGGAGGGGGGCACCCACTTACTGTATACCGCTCCTGTGTCGCGTGGGTTTAGTGGGCTGGGGGTGAACCGTCATGGGTGTCTTATGGAAAGAAACGTTGAAGATCTGGGCCTTCGGCTGGGCCAAGATCCCGATGATCGCTTTTCTGCGCCCACGAGTCCTCCGCCTCGATGCGGACGGCGCTGTCATCCGCTTCAAGCTGAACCGCCGCAGCAAGAACCACCTGAACTCCATGTATTTTGGCGCTTTGGCGGTGGGGGCCGATCTGGCGGGCGGAATCATGGCCATGGAGGCGATCAACGCCGCCAAGCAGCCCGTGTCGCTGATCTTCCAGAGCTTCAAGGCCGAGTACCACAAAAGGGCCATGGCGGACGTGGATTTCACCTGCACAGACGGGGCGGCGATCCGGGCGTTGGTGCAACGGGCCGTGGAAACCAAAGATCGGGTGAGCATGCCCGTGACGATCATCGCCACCACCCCCTCGGTATCGGGTGACGAGCCCGTGGCCACGCTGGAGCTGGTCCTGTCACTCAAGCTCAAGTCCAAAGACGGGGCCCCACGTCCGGCCGCCAATGGCAGTGGCGAGGCCCCGGCGCCCGTGGGGGACCCGGCCCGCAACTGATCGGTTCGGCCGGCATGGCCACGTGCCGCCGGGGCGGGATCAGGCCGTCGGCGTGAATGGTGTCATCCGAACCAGGAGACGCTTCGGCCATCCGAAAATCTCGCCCGGGTGCAGGGCAAGCGGGTGGGGCTACCTGTCTGCGGTTCCGTGCCGGATTTGCCTGTGCTTGGTTTCGCCGGAATGTCCTTGCCGTTGCTGGGCGTGAAGGCCACGGCTCCTCCCTCCTCTGTCCTGGACGCGGAGGGCGGCATAAAACCCAGTGGTGGACACGGTTTCCCGCTTTTTTCGCGCAAGTCGGCCGGCATGTGTTTATGATAGGGATAATTCCAGGGCGATTCTAGTTTTAATTTGGCTAAAACCTGGACATGAAAGGCACGGCCCCGGGATGACGACACGCCGACAGGGCTTTAAGGCCCCACTGCTGCTCATGACCGGGCTGCTGTTGGGCTGTCTGCCTGCCTGCGGGGCCGCCAGTGCCGTGTCCGCCCCGATACCCCGGGCGGCTGAGACGCTGCCCGTCAGTCCGTGGCAATCGGCGGCGGTGCCCAAGCGGATCATCCAGACCAAGGTGGGCCTCCCGCAACAGGCTGGTGTGACACCGGCTGCCCGGACCGGCATCAAGCCTGTGGTCCGCCCGACGCCTGTGCCCACTGCGGCCGTGGTCTATCTGCAGGCCCCGGACTTCCGGCTGAAGGACCAGAACGACAAGCTGCTGGCATACAGCTTTCCCAAGGGCAAGCCGAGCGTCCTGGCCTTCGGTGACCAAAAGGGCTCGGATCAGCTGGATGGCTGGATCAAGCCCCTCTATGCCCGCTTCACCGATCAGGTGGACATCGACGGGGTGGCGGAATTGTCGGCCGTGCCGGGGTTTGCCCGGGGGATGGTCCGGGGGATCATGGGCAGCCTCGTCCCGAAACCGATCATGCTCGACTGGGATGCCAGCGTCTCCAAGGCTTATGGCTATAAGGGCGGGCAGGCGGCCATCCTGGTCATCAATGCCAGCGGCGGCATCGTCTGGCGTGGCACAGGCGCGGTTACCCAGACGGGTCTGGACGAGGTGGCGAGGTTGATCGGGCAACTGCTCCAAGCCGCCTGATTCGGCCGCCACGTCATCCGGGGCTTTGCCGGAGGGCAGCCTTTGCGGGATCGCCTATACTGCGTTCATTACGAACAATGTCGCAAAGGCCGCATGCATGTCCGAAAAACCCTCTGCCAAGCCCCGCTCGCGCTGGTGGTGGGTGGCAGGGCTGGCCGGCATCGTCGTCATCGGCGGTGCTTTCGTCGTCGTCCGCAAGCCCTTTGCCGCCAAGGTTGAGACCGTCACGCTGGAACGCCGCACGCTGCGGGAAGAAGTCGAGATCAGCGGCACCGTCGAAGCCCGCCGCAACGTCACCCTCAAGGCCGAAGCCACCGGCCCGATCACGGCCTTGACCGTCATCGAGGGTGTGCGGGTGGCGGCCGGGGCGACGCTGCTGACGATCGATCCCGAGACGGCCCGCCTGCAATGGGAGCAGGCCCAGCGGAACACGGCCGCCCAGGTGGCAGCCGCCCAGACTGAGCTGTCCGGTGCCCAGCGGGCCCTGGCTGAAGCCGAATCCCGCCAGCAGACGGCCATCCGCACCCTGACGAACGATGTCGCCCGCACTGAGACGGCTCTCGCTCAGGCAGAGCGGGACACGGCCACCGCCCGGCGCCTGGCCGCCGAAGGCGCCGTCTCCCGCAGCAGCGCCGATCAGGCCGAGACCCAGCTGCAGCAGGCCCACATCGCCCTCAAAGCCGCCAGAGACACGCTGGGCCGGGCCCGTACCGACTTTTCCGAAGTCGTCACGGCCCGCAACCGGGTGGCCGCCGCCACGACGACCCTGGGCAACGCCCGGCGGCAGGGCCAGATCGCCGTGGAGTTGGCCGTCAACGTCCTGGCCAAGGCCACCCTGCGGGCCCCATTTGCCGGCACAGTGACGGGCTGGACGCTGAACAAGGGCGATTACGTGGCCCCCGGCACGCCGTTGGGCAATTTCCAGGACCTGAACGACCTGGTCCTGAAACTCCCCGTCGATGAGACGGATTTACCCAAGATGCAGCCGAACGGGGCGGTGACAATCACCTTCGACGCCTTTCCGGACAAACCGTTCAACGGACGTATCCGCACGATCGGCACGGCCAGTGCCAAGGTCAAGGACGTGATGGTCTTTCCCGTCGAGGTGCGCTTCGACGATCCGGGTCACCTCATCCGGCCGGGGATGAGCGGGGATGCCGCCGTCCTCGTCTCCGAACGGCAAAACGTCGTCGCCGTCCCCCTCAAAGCCTTGCGCCGTCAGGGCGGCAAATACCATGTCGGCGTCACCCGGCCCGTCGGCCAGGCGAAGGCCAGCGCCAAAGCGTCGGACGTCGTCGTCGAGGCGGGGATCGTCACCCTGGACTACCTGGAAGCCCGCAGCGGAGTGGCCGCCGGCGACGAGATTTTGGCTGCGGGGCCCCCGGAGGCCCCGAAAACGCCATGACGGCCGGCGACGTTTCGCTGAACGACCCGGACGAGTACGTCATCCGCACGGTCGGCCTGAACAAGATTTTCGGCGGGGCGATCGCCTATCACGCCCTGCACGACATCGACCTGGCGATCCGGCCCGGCGAGATGGTGGCCCTGATGGGGGCCTCGGGCTCCGGCAAGTCGACCCTGATGAACATCCTCGGTTGCCTGGACCGGCCGACCTCGGGCAGTTACTTCCTCAAGGGCAAACCGGTCGGCGATTACAGCGACAATGCCTTGGCCGAGATCCGCAACGGGGAGTTGGGCTTCGTCTTTCAGAGCTTTAACCTGCTGGCCCGGGTCTCGGCATTGCAGAACGTCGAGTTGCCGATGCTCTACTCGCCCATATCCCGCCGGGAACGGGTCGCCCGGGCGACGGCCACGTTGACTAGGCTAGGGCTGGGGGACCGGCTGCGCAACGGCCCCAGCGAGTTGTCCGGCGGCCAGAAGCAGCGGGTGGCCATCGCCCGGGCCATCGTCAACGAGCCGACGATCCTCTTTGCCGACGAGCCGACAGGCGCGCTGGATACCAAGACCAGCTACGAGATCATGCAGATCTTCCAGGCGCTGAACGACAAAGGGATCACCGTCGTGGTGGTCACCCACGAGCCGGACATCGCCAGCTACTGCAAACGGCTGCTGCGCATGCAGGATGGCCGGCTGGTGGCGGATGAGCCTGTCGCCCAGGTCCGGCTGGACACCTGAGCGGATGGGCGACACACTCTTCGTCATTGCCTGGGAGGCACTGAGCGCCAACAAGGTCCGCTCGGCCCTGACCATGCTGGGGATCATCATCGGGGTGATGGCCGTGATCGTGATGATCGGTATGGGACAGTCGTCGCAGGCTTACATTACCGAGCAGGTGCAGGGGTTGGGGGCCAGCGTCCTGATCGTCAGCCCGGGGAACCCGAAGACGGCCCAGTTCGGCCCGCCGGGGATGAACACGGCCCCGACCCTGACCCTCGACGATGCCGAGGCGTTGCGGAATCTCCCGGGCATCCGCTTCATCTCCGCCAACGCTTTCACCTCCGTGACCTTCAAATACGGCCACGACCAGGTGGCCGGCGTCGTCATTGGGGCGATGCCGGCCATCCAGGAGATCCGCGAACTGGTCGTGGGCCGGGGCCGGTTCTTCACCGAGCAGGAGTCGAATGCCGGCGCCCGCGTGATGGTCGTCGGCGCCAAACTGATGCGCAACCTGGCCAAGGACCCCACGCTGGACCCGCTGACGGAAAAGGTCCGCATCGAGGATCAGCGTTACCGCATCGTCGGTGTGCTGGTTGAGGAGGGCGGCGGCCTCTTCGGGAGTACCGACGAGCAGGCCTTTATCCCGACCCGGACCTATCAGCAGAATCTGCGGGACGGCAAACGGATCAACGCCATCTTCCTGCGCGTGACCTCCGAAAAGGCGATGGCGGCCACGACCGTCAGCGTCGCCGAACGGCTGCGCCAACGCCACCGGATCCGGCCCGACGAGGACGACGACTTCAAGCTGCAGACCCAGGCCGAACTGTTGGCCACCGTGCAGACGATCACGAGCGTCTTCACGCTGCTGCTTGCCGGCAT
>JACMPN010000370.1 GCA_014377495.1 Candidatus Sericytochromatia bacterium | reverse complement strand
GGCGGCGATCCCGCTACGACAAGAAGGCCCTGAATTTTCTGGGACTGTTGCAACTCGCCTGTGCCCTGGTTTGGGTCAGACGCTGGGAGCGCTCGCTTGTCTTGAGATAGTTATTTAACGGGATAGTGCCGAGGCAATGTACCAGTTCCGGGGGGCTGCCCTGGACCGGCAGGCGTTGCAGCGGAAAGAGACGGAAGCCGACGTCCGGGCACACTGACCGGCGTGTTTCCAAGGCGTGTGCAGTGCAGTAGGCTCTAAGTGCCTGTGGGATTCCGACCACGGCTGGCACCGCCTACGAGGACCCTATGGAATTCATCGACAGTCACGCCCACCTCGCCTATGACCGCTTCGTCGGGGACGAAGCCGATCTCGTCGCCCGGGCCCGGGCCGCCGGGGTCGTCCACATGGTCAACCCGGGGATCACCGAAAGCTCGGTCGCCGAAGCGCTCGCCCTGGCGGACCGTTTTCCCGGCTTCATCACCGTTGGGGTGGGTATCCACCCGAACGACGCCCAATCATGGCAGCCGGAGACCTATGCCCGTTTCAAGGCCCTGGCCGCCGACCCGCGGGTGGTCGCTGTCGGCGAGACGGGTCTGGACTATTTCCGCGAACACTGCCCACCGGCCATTCAGCAAACGGTCCTGCGCGAGCATGTGCGCCTGGCCCGGGAGATCGGCCGACCCCTGATCATCCATACCCGCGACGCCCATGAGGACTTGCTGCAGCTGCTCACTGAGGAAAACGCTGACGAGGTGGGTGGGGTAATGCACTGCTTTAGCGGGGATCTGGCCTTGGCCGAGCGGTCGATGGCCCTGAACTTCTACATTTCGTTTGCCGGCAACCTGACGTACAAAAATGCCAAGAACCTCCATGAGGCTGCCGCCAAGCTGCCGCTCGACCGGTTGCTGATCGAGACCGATGCGCCGTTTCTCACCCCAATCCCCCATCGCGGTGAACGCAACGAGCCGTCCCTGGTGGTCAAGGTCGCCGAGATGATCGCCCAATTGCAGGGGTGTTCTGTGGCGGACGTGGCAGCGGCGACGACGGCAAACGCCCGGCGCCTGTTTCGATTGCCCGGAGCGGCGTGACCGGCGGACTGGACTGGCAACGGCAAACGGACGGCATCACCCTGCGCGTCTGGGTCCAGCCCGGGGCGTCCCGGACAGCCATCATCGGGATGCAGGGCCCGGCCATGAAAGTTGCCATGCAGGCCCGGCCCGTAGAAAGGGCGGCGAACGAATCCCCGGTGCGGGCCTTGGCCGGCTGGTTCGGCCTAAAGCGCCAACAGGTCTGCATCCGCCACGGCGAGCACCAGCGTCAGAAACTCATCGCCCTCACCGGCGATCCCGAGACCCTGGCCCAATGCCTGCAGGCGCTGATGGCCCCGTTTGCGTCGGGTTGAGCTGTTCCGGGGCATGCCGTGACCCGGCTCCCGCCAGGATGGCCGGCGGTACCGGCGTTGGTGGCGTCATTGGTCCCCGCTGGTCTGCCTTACTGACGCTGGTGGCCGGTCGTGCTACATTCGAGGACGTACCTGCATGAGAGCAGCGTTTTTCAGGCGTCTGGCCGGTCATCGCACTCGGATCTCCCGTCAGGCGACGGGGGGACAGCATCGAAAGGAAACCTGCAGCACCATGAGTTCGAGCTCCGCTGGCGTGCGTATCCTTATCGTCGAGGACGAACCGGACATTGCGGCGCTGATCCGTGCCACCCTGACGTTTGCCGGCTATGGTGTCGAGATTGCCGTCGACGGACCCAGCGGCCTGGCGGCGGCCCGGCGCCATCCGCCGGACCTGATCGTCCTGGATTGGAACCTGCCGGGTATGGAAGGCGTCGAAGTCTGCCGTCGCCTGCGGCAGAGTCACACGATGCCGATCATCATGCTCACGGCCAAAGGCGAGGTGCATGACCGGATCGCCGGACTGGACGCCGGAGCGGACGATTACGTGCTCAAACCCTTTGATGTGAACGAACTGCAGGCCCGGGTGCGGGCCCAGTTGCGGCAGCGGCAGACGCCATCGGCTGAACGTGACCAGTTGGCCTATCGTGATGTGCTGCTCACCGAGTCGACGCACGAGGTCAGCCGGGCGGGTGAGTCGCTGCAGCTTTCCCCACGGGAATTCGCCCTGCTGCGCCTGTTTTTGCACCATCCCGAGGTGGTCCTCGGACGGGAGCGGATCATCAGCACGGTCTGGGGATTTGATTTCGAGGGCGAGGACAACATCCTCGATGTCTACGTGCGCTATCTCCGCCAAAAGCTGGAAGCCAGCGGTGGTCCCCGTCTCGTTCAGACGGTGCGTGGCGTGGGGTATGTGTTCCGCCTGGACGACTGAGCCGCCGGCCTGGGGCGCTTTCCGCCTAGCGGGCTGCGGGCAGACTCATGTCCGTCCGTCGGGGTGCCTCGCTGGACGGCGGCGGTTTCAAGTGGAGCTTGTAGCCGATCCCGGGGACGGCCCGCACCGTGACGGGGCAGTCCGCCCGGTCAAAAAGCTGCCGGCGCAGGCGGGACAGACTGACATCGACCACCCGGTCCGAACCGTCAAAGTGCGGATGCCAGACGTGTTCGATGATCCTATCCCGGGTCATCACCTGACCACGGCGTTGCAGCATGTAGTCGAGCAACCGGAACTCACGTGTCGACAGTGCGATCTCAGAGTCTCCCACGGCGACCTGCCATTTTTCCCGATCCAGGCACAGCCCGGCAATCTGCAAGGGATCGGCATGGGGCGATGCTTCGGGTTCTTTCGGTGTCGGTTGGCAGGTTGTCTGGCGGCCGTATCCTGCCGTCAGCGGCAGGGCCAGGTGGGACGCCCCTTGTGGGGCCATCAGCAGGGGCACCTGGCAGTATGGCGCCAATCCCATCGCCAAAGCCCCGACAGTCCCGGGCGTGACTTCTGCAATCACGGCGTCAACCGGCTGATGGGCGAGCACGCTGACCGCGGCGGCCAAGTCCGGCACCAGAATGATCAGATAACCGATTGCTTCAGCCTGGACAGCGAGTGCGGCGTGAAACAGCGGGTTTTTGCTGAGGATGAGAAGGCAGTGCATGGAGGCCCCCAAACTGCGGATGTGCGACGTTAAGAGCCACGTTTTGTTTATTTCGCAGCGGACGTGGCTTAGCAGTGCAAAGCCAGGGCAGCTGGATTCCCGGGATAGATCATATGGTAATCCAAAAAGATAAGTTTGGGCAAGTGGGTGGCCAGCGGCTTAGATGATGGCGCCCTTCTTTTTTGACGCTGCGTGGGGCGAATAGTGCCGATGATAAGGTAAAAAATACATTTTTGGACGTTGAAGAGAACGTTCTGAAAGAGTGATTTTTCCTCGCGTCGTGTGATTTAACTGTAACAATTCTAGGGCTTGCTTCCAGAACGGCTGGCAGTGACATGCAAAGCCGGGGTTCCCCGACAGAAGCGCAGGTGGCGGAATCGCACCTGCCGGGATAACCGCTCAAAGGTCGTCGTCGTCGGTGGCGCCATGCTTCAGCTGTTGCATCTGCTGTTTGGTCAGGCGGCGGTTGGATTCGCGGGCTTCCGTGTCCAGGCGCAGGACGGTGGTCTTTTTGCCGCCGCTGCTGTTGCCCGCCTTGGTCGTGCCTTCGTTTTTCGTCGTGCTTGTCGCGAAAAAGAGGGGTTTTTCGAAGGTCAATTCGTTCAGGATGTCCAGGTAGCTGCCGTAACGGGTCGTGCCGGCCCACGTCTCCCGGACGGCACAGTCCGGCTCCGAGCCGTGCAGGCAATCGGTGAACCGGCAATTGCCCAGCTGGTCGCCGAACTCGGGAAAGTAATGGCCGAGCTCGGCTGGGGCGATGTGGGCCAGGTCCGTCAGGCTGAACCCCGGCGTGTCCGCCACGTACCCCGGTTCCCCATCTGTTTCCAGCCGGTGCAGGGCGACGTGGCGGGTGGTGTGCGTGCCCCGCCCCCAGTCGCTGATCTCGCCGGTCGTCAGGCGCAATCCCGGCTGCAGGGCGTTGAGTAGGCTGGATTTGCCGACGCCGGAGGGCCCGCAGAGGACGGAGGTATTGTCCGCCAACTGGGTCAACAACGCCTCAAGCCCCGTACCCACCTTGGCCGAGACGCCATAGATCGGATAATGCGCCCCATAATTCTCCTGGATCGCCGCCCAGAGCCCGGGCTCCATCTTGTCGATCTTGTTGACGACGATCACCCCCCGCACCTGCCGCTCGGCCACCAGGACGAGAAAGCGGTCGAGCTGCAACGGCGTGAAGGCCGGGTCGATGGCCGCCATCACGACCAGCGCCTGATCGACGTTGGCGATGGCCGGCTTCGTCAGGTTGTTGCGCCGGGGCGAGACCGAGGCCACCGTGCCTTTGCGGGAGGCGTGGTCCACCTCTTCGAGGCCGACCAGATCGCCGACCAGGACCCCCATCTGGGTTTTTTTGAGCTTGCCCCGCAGCCGGCACTCGTACACGCCGCCGGCCAGGGACACATAGACGAAATCGGCCTGGATCCGGGTGACGCGCCCGGCGACCGCAGGTGAGGCCTCAAAGTCTGGCGCTGCCTCATTGCTGGGCGTGTCGATGGGCTCTGCCCCGGTTCCGGCCTGCGACGCCGTCTCGGCCAAGTCCATCACCGTCAGCTCCTTGCCGGCGCCTTGCGGCGGGCCGGCAGCCGGCCCCGCAGTTGGCCACAGGCAGCCGTCTCGTCCTGTCCCTTGTTGAAGCGGATCGTCGTCGTGAACCCGGCGTTCTGGACGACGTCCCGGAAGTTGCGGATGATCTGGGCATCACTCGCCGTCAGGCCCGAGCCGTCGACGGGATTGTGGGGGATGAGGTTGACGTGGCAGTGCACGCCCCGCAGCAGGGAGACCAGCTCCCGGGCCTGTTCGGGCGAGTCGTTCTCATCGCGCAGCATGACGTATTCGAAGGTCAGCCGGCGGTTGGACGTGTCGGCATAGCGCTTGCACAACGGGATCAGGTCACCGAGCGGATAGGTCTTGTTGATGGGGACCAGCTTGTCGCGCAACGTGTCGTTGGCGGCATGCAGGCTGATCGCCAGATTGACGGGGATCTCCTCGGCCAGCAGGCGCTCGATCCCCGGGATGATTCCCGAGGTGCTCACCGTGATATGGCGCATGCCGACGTTGACTTCCTTGTTCAGGATGTGGGTGGCGGCGATGACATTTTCCGTGTTGAGCAGCGGCTCGCCCATCCCCATAAAGACGATATTGCTGATCCGGCCCGCCGCTTCATGCTGCATCGTCAGGTACTGGTCGACGATCTCGCCCGGCGTCAGGTGGCGCTTGAAGCCGCCGAGCCCCGTGGCGCAGAACGGGCAGCCGACGGCACAGCCGACCTGGCTGGAGACGCAGGCGGTCAGCCGGTCCGGGTGGACGATCTGCACCGACTCGTTGAACTGCTGGTCATGCAGGCGGAGGACGAACTTGGTGGTCCCGTCCGCGCTGACGTGGCGCTCCTCGACCGTGGTCGGTCCGACCGGCACGCCCTCGGCGACCATGCGGTTCCGCATGGCGGCGGACAGGTCGGTCATCGCCGACCACTCGCGGGCCGCCCGGCTGTAGATCCATTTGGCGACCTGGCGCCCGCGGAATGCCGACTCGCCCTGTGCCACGAAAAAGGCCTCGAGCTCGCGTCCGTTCATCCCGACCAGTGGCGTCGCCATCGTGTATGCTCCCCTTTTTGGTGCAATGTCGGCGGTCCGTGCACTGGCTCCGCCCTGACCCGGTATTGTACCGTATTTGGGCCGTATCGGGCGCTATCCGTAGACTCAACGGTCGACTGCGATGGATGGACGAGGTCATGGACACGCTTTCAGCTCCGATGTGGCAGGTCAGGCGCCTGTCCGAAACGGACTCGACCAGCCGCCACCTGCGTCAGCTCGCCGACGCGGGCGCCCCGCACGGGACGGTCGTCATCGCCGATCGGCAGACGGCCGGTCATGGCCGGCAGGGTCGCAGTTGGCTGGCGCCACCCGGGGCCCTGCTGCTCTCCGCCCTGCTCCGGCCGACCGTCCCCATGCCCCTGCTCAGCCTGGCTGTCGGCGTGGCCGCCTGCGAAGCGGTGACGGTAAACGCCTTAAGCAGCCCCGGCCTGGCCCTGAAGTGGCCGAACGATCTCTTGATCGGCGCTGACAAATGCGGCGGCATCCTCATCGAGGGCCGCTGGGCAGGCGACCGCCCGGAATATCTCCTCATCGGCATCGGGGTCAACGTGACGGCAGCGCCGGCCCTCAGCGGCACGGCCTGCCTGCGGGACCTGGGCCATGTGGGCGACGCGACGGACCTGGCGGCGGCGTTTCTGGCGCGCTTGGCGGCCTGGCTGGTCCCGACCGTGGCGGCGCCTGAACGGGTCATCGCCGCCTGGAGCGCATACTGCCCCCATTGGGGTCAGCCGCTGACCGTGCATCCCGTGAGCGGGACACCATGGATCGGCCTGGCCCGTAGGCTCGATCCCGATGGGGCGCTCGTCGTCACCCGTGACGATGGGGCCGAGGTCCGCCTGCAGAGCGGCGAGGTCAGCCTCACCCCGCCTGGCTGGCGCCAGCCGTTGGCCGGGGGGAATCCGCCGGCCCCGTAACAAAAGCACCGGGCTCCTGATGAGTTCGTTAGGAGTTGATTGGGCAGTTGCATTTTCGCGTCTGTGGCTTGCTAAGATAAAGCAGCACCGTGCTCTGGCCGGAGGATCCCCATGCGCAAGCTCCTGATCGCCGCATTGAGCCTACTGCCGACACTGGCATGGGCGCAGGCTGCACCGATTCCCCATCAGATGTCGGTCGACGACCTGCAGATCGTCACAGCCGCCGTCACGGACGAGCCGTCGATCGTCGTGGGCAGTCCCAACGACCCGAAAGCCTCCCGCAAGGTGACGCCATTCCGACTGGCCCCCGACCTGGATACCACCCTGGTCTGGCTGCAGATCCGCAACACCGGCCGGGACGCCGTCGACGTGCCGTACCGGCGTTTGCGCCTGATCTATCCCAATCCCCTGAACTCCCGCTCGGCGATGGGCCTCACCGACCTCAAAGGTCCCTGGGGGCGTTACCTCAGCTGGGCCGTGGCCCCGCCTGCGGGCAACCCGATGTTTTTTGAGCAGGAGATCGCCAACCAGGCCGAGCGCTTTCTGAACACGAAGCTGTTTCCCGGCGGGACCATTCCGCCCGGTGGCAACAAGGAAGGCTACGTCGCCTTCGCCAAGTCCGAGGCGGTGACACGGGCCGTCCTGCTCGAAATGGAAGTCCAGCAGGGCGAACGGGCGCGGTCGGTGACGTCGCCCGTCGCCCAGTAACGGAGATCTGTTCGCCAATCCTATGGAGCTGTTGACCAACCTCGCCCTCGCTGCCGCCATCTTTGTGCCGGTGGCCGTCGTCATCCTGATCGCCTTCCGCCGCGTTGAGGCCAAAGAGGCCCTGGCGCCCGTCGGGCCGGCCCTGCCCGTGCCGAACGGCAAGTCCGCCCAGTTCTGGCAGCGGTATCAGGAGCGGCTCGTCACCTCCCTGAACAGCGCCGACAGCCGGTTTCCGCCCCAGCGCTTCATGGCCCTGCAGGGCGGCCTCCTGCTGATCATGCTGGTCGTCGGTCTGATGTCCAACCCGTCTCCGATCGTCGGCTTCGTCGTCGGCTGTCTGTTGGCGTTCGCAGGCTGGAAGCTCAGCTGGGGCTACCTCGCCTGGGAAGAAAAACGTCAGGCCGCCAAGTTCCTGGACCAGTTCGCCGAGTCGGTGGGCCTGATCGCCAACGCCGTCAAATCAGGCCTCAGCGTCCTGCAGGCCTTTGAACTGGTGGCCAAGGAGATGCCCAAGCCGATCTGCACGGAGATGGCCACCGTGTTGCAGGGCGTGCGCATCGGCATCCCCATCGACGTCGCCCTGGAGGACTGGAGCTCGCGCGTGGAGTCCGACGATCTGCGCATGTTCGTCACGGCGATCAGCCTGCAACGGAGCACGGGCGGTCCGTTGAGCGAAATTCTGGATACCCTCGGCGAGACCGTCCGCGAGCGCCGCCGGATCACCGGCCAGATCGCCACCAGCACGGCCCAGGGCCGGGCCTCGGCCTGGGTGCTCTGCCTGCTGCCCCTCTTTTTCCTGATCGCCCTGTACTGCCTCAATCCCGGGTACATCGGCATGTTCTTCAAACACCCGCTGGGGCTCGTCATGCTGGCCATCGGCACCGGGCTCGACCTGACGGGGCTCTTCTTCATCCGCCGCATCATCTCGATCGACTTTTAACGCCATGCTCGTCCTCATCTACGCCCTCGTCGCCATCGGCATCACCCTGTTCCTCATGGCCTTTGCCCGGTCAAAGCCCCAGGAGGACATCACGCTGCGGGTCCGTCGCCTGCAGGAGCGGGTGAACACGGGGGCGCTGAACCCGGCGGTCGCCCAGCAGGCAACTAAAATGGCCCAGGCCATGGCGCAGAGCAGGCACATCCTCGCCCCGCTCGTGAAACGGGTCGTCAACGCCGACCGCATCGCCAATATCCAGCCGCTGCTCGCCCACGCCGGCCGCTATGAGGAATCCGCCGCCGACCTGATCGCCCAACAGGTGTTCATGGCGATCGCCTTTCCCTTGGGTTTCGTCATCCTGAACATCGGGCTGTTCCAGTTCGAGTTGGGCCTGACTATCCTCTTCTTTATGGGCAGCGCCTATTTGGGCTTCCGCTGGCCGCTGATCTCGTTGAACCGCCAGACCAAAAGCCGTCAGCAGGCGATCTTCCGGTCCCTGCCGGATGCCCTGGATCTGATGACCATCTGCGTCGAGGCCGGTCTGGGGATCAACGGCGCCTTGCAGGCAGTCGTCGCCCGGGCCAAACCGTCCCCGATCCGCGACGAGATGGACCGGACCCTGCGGGAAATGCAGTTGGGCAAGCCGCGGGCGCAGGCCTGGCGTGACTTGTCTGCCCGGGTGAATCTGCGGGAACTGAGCAGTTTTGCCATCGCCATGGTCCAGGCCGAGCAGATGGGCACGGGACTCGCCAAGACCCTCAAGGTGCAGAGCCAGCTCCTGCGCGAGGCCCGCTGGCGCTTCGCCCAGGAGAAGGCCCAGACGGCACCCATCAAGATGGCCATCCCGTTGGCACTGTTCATCTTTCCTGTCATTTTTATCGTCATCTTCGGGCCCATCGTCCTGAAGTTCATCATCGACGGCGCCCTCTAAACCCGACTACGCCTGCCAGGCGGAGTACCATAGCGCGGCGTCGCAATCCCCTCCCTGACCACGTGAACGCCCGCCGCGTGTCCGGCAACGCGCCCGGCGCAACCCGCCTGCGGACAGTCTTGATCTCGTCTTATCCCAACCATTACCTTGCGCCGGCATGAACAGCTTATTGACTGCCAATGAGAGAGTATGGCTGCACGCTGCACAGCAAAACCCGAGAAAGTCGGGGCCGCTCGATCGGTTCTGTGCGATGCGCTCAGAGAACTGCCGCTATAAGCATGGGATCGCCTGCTGCGGTGGTAAATGCCCTGTTCAAACAAATGCCCAGAGCTTGGGCGACGATTCCATCACGAGGAGGCTCCATGTCCGCCACTGCCATCGCCCCCACTCCCTGGATGAACCCGACCCACGCCACACAGCCCACAGGTGTGATGTCCCGCATGTCGACGCAGAGCAATTACAGCTCGGCCGCCTACAGTGCCACGTCGGACAACTTCAGCTCCTCGCTCGTCGCCGACGGCCCCATCGGTCTCGTCACCGCCGTCTTCGCCTCCTCGACCACCGTCTCTGCCGTGGCGGCGAGCTTTGGCGGCGGCAGTGTCCAGGGTGTCATTTCCGATCAGGCCGGCAAGTTCTCCAAGGGTTTCCTTGCCGCCCGCAAAGGTCTGGCCGCCACGGTCAGCGTCGGCACGATCGTCGGCGCCGGCTTCTCACTGGTCCTCAACGCCGTCGACGTCATCAAGGGCAAGCGCTCCATCGGTTCTGCCGCCGGCCGGGTGGCGGCTGACACGGTCGGTGCGGCCGTCAGCGGCATCGGTTCCGTGCCCATCGGTGGCGCAGCGACGGCAGCCCTGGGTGCCGTCGGCATTGTCGGCCTGCCGCTGACGATCGCCGGCCTGGGGATCAGTGTCCTCGCCGGGGTCGCCTGTGACGCCGCCTTCCGCCGCAGCGGCATCGGCGGCAAGATCAGCAATGGCATTTCTGCGGCCATGGGCAACTAGTTCTACCGCCAACGTGATGTGTTTTTCTGGCTCCCGGCAACGGGGGCCATTTTTTGTGCGTCATTCGTTTTGGCGCGACCGCGTCGGGATATGCGCGGTGAATAAAAATGCTTGATCTACTCTTAGTCTAACCATTACCTTGGATCGACATGAACAGCTTATTGACTGGCAATAGGAGGGTATGGCGGTAAGCGTTGCTTAAGGCGCCGAAATGAGCGGAAACAACATCAGGTTTCTGTTTATTTTGGGAGCCGATCGCCGTTGATAAATTGAAAATTTCAACCCTCTTGGGGTAATGCGATTTTCGGTGAAACTGTACTATCGGGCGATGATCCCGCAACGATGATCCCGCAATCAGGAGACTCCATGACTGTCACTGCCACCGCAACCAAGCTCTGGACTTCAGCGACCGATTTCGTGAAGCAAGCGGGTCCGACCCGCCTGGCGGGCGCCTCGGGCGGGATTTCGGCCACCTCCTACGGGGCCAGTTCCTACAGTTCGGCCGACAGCTACTGTCCTTCGGCCGTCGGTGACAGCCCCATCGGTCTGGTCAGTGCCGTCTTCGCCTCGTCCACCACCGTCTCCGCCGTGGCGGCGACCTTTGGCGGCGGCAGCATCCAGGGTGTCATCTCGGGTCAGGCCGGCAAGTTCTCCAAGGGTTTCCTTGCCGCCCGCAAAGGTCTGGCCGCCACGGTCAGCGTCGGCACGATCGTCGGTGCCGGCTTCTCGCTGGTCCTCAACGCCGTCGACGTCATCAAGGGCAAGCGCTCCATCGGCTCTGCAGCCGGTCGGGTGGCGGCTGACACGGTCGGTGCGGCCGTCAGCGGCATCGGGTCTGTCTTGATCGGTGGCGCAGCGACGGCTGCCTTGGGCGCCGTTGGCATTGTCGGCCTGCCGCTGACCATTGCCGGGTTGGGGATCAGTGTCCTCGCCGGTGTCGCCTGTGACGCCGCCTTCCGCCGCAGCGGCATCGCCGGCAGCATCCGCAATGGCATCTCCAGCGCCATGGGCGACTAATCGGCTGCCCCAGTGGGGGCCATGGCGGTCGCTTTTGGCCCGAAACCTGCTCAGCGTCATTGAATTTTGGCCCGACGCGGGCGCCGCACCCGAACCGAAATCAACCCGCCCTGGCTCCCACTGGAACCACCGCCTCTTCCTGCAGGTTCAAACGAAGGTGGGCCCCCATCTTGGGGGCCCGTCGTGGTTTGCGTGGCTGTCCGGGTGACGCGCCCAAGCCACCCTTTGGTG
>JACMPN010000369.1 GCA_014377495.1 Candidatus Sericytochromatia bacterium | reverse complement strand
GGGCCCCCCAGCCCCGGCGTCACCGGTGCGGAGGGGACCGGTGAGGGGGCGGGATCCCCCGCCGCCGCCCCCCGCCAACCCCGACGGCCGGCCCCCCCAGGGCACCCGGCCGTCGGCGGATTGAATGGTCAGATGACGAAGGTCCCGTCCGTGACGGCCGTCTCGAGTTGCACGGACTCCAGGGTCATCTGCCACATCAGGCTGTTGGGAACGTTCACGCCCGGCTTGGCGTAGACGGCCCAGTAGCGCAACAGGTTGTCGCCATCGATGCCGATCTGCTCGTACTCGATGTCCTTGTCGAGGGTGTTGTCACTGTCGGTGGTCAGCTTGATGATCTTCACCGTGTCGCCGGCGACGGTGGTCTGGCCGACGAGGGACGTCTTGTAGGCGGCAATCCGCTCGGTGATGGCCTTGGCCACGACCTGATCGAGGCGCCACTCACACCCGGTAGTGATCTTGGTGTCGCTGAGGGGCATGGTCAGGACGGCCATGCCGAGGATGCCGCCCGGCCGCAGCTTGGCCGTCGACTCGCCGAAACTGAAGATGATCTTACCGCCCTGGGTGATCGGGTTGTTGGTGGTGACCATGTCGATCCGGTAGTTGAGCGGGGCCCGACAGGTGATCTTCATCGTCGACTTGGTCTGCTTGACCTTGAACTTGTTGTTGTCCAACACCTGGACGGTGGCCGTGTAGCTGGTGGCGGCATCCATCTTGGTCCGCATCGCCGTGACGAGGGCGGCGCCGTCGTCGGCCGGCGCCGGTGCGGCGGTGGCCGAGGCCCCCGGCTTGGGGGTCGCGGGTTTGGCGGCACCCGTCCCGGTGGGCTTGGCCGCAGGCTTTGCCAGGATGCCGGCGTCGGGCTTGGTGTTCTTGACGACCTTGGTGCCCGTCGTCGGCTTGGCCGTCAGCTCCGGGGCGGTGATGACGGGGGACGGCGTGTCGCAACTGGCGGCAGCGTTGCTCAGATTGGCGGCTGATCCGCAACCCGCTGCCCAGGCTGCCATCACGACGGCGGCGATGATGCCCCCGGTCTTGTGGTTTCCCATCCCCTGTGCCCCCTTGCCCAATCGCACCCGCACCACCGTGTGGCGCTTGTTCAACTGAATTATAGGCAGCATTAACCGAAACTTTCTTCAAATGCCGGTTAAGCGGGATTTTAATGCAGCGCATTAGAGATGCGGCGCGATTTATGCCCCTCTCCCGTTCCCGGCTCGGGGAGGCGGGGCGCTCCGGATTAAGGGAACACTAATTTTCGAGGCTTGGCCGATTTGGCCAACGGCGATCCGGCGGACTTGGTGAGTCTGCCCGCAGGGAAGGCAAGGGCGCGGTCCTAGGCTGTAAAGACGGAACGCTGTGCCCCACTGTTTCCCCGAGGAGGTCGTCGATGTTGCGATGGTTGCAGGCCACGCTCGTGGTCCCGGTCTGTCTTTTGCTCGCGCTCCCGGCGGTGGCCCAGGCCGTCCCGCCGGTCCTGGCGACCCAGACGGGCCAGCTCGGGGCGGCCAATGCCCCCCGGGCCCGCACCCTGTTCGGTCCGCAGAGCGGCAACTCACTCAATCAACCCTTTGCCAGCGAGGGCCTGACGCCGGGAGAGGATTACCAGCTCGGCCCCGGCGACGGCCTGAGCGTCCACCTCTGGGGCGGCGACAGCGATCTGGACTATCCCGTGACGATCAATCCCCAGGGCAAGATTTACCTGCCACGGCTGGGCGAGGTGCGGGCGGCCGGGACGACGCCGCGGGCCTTGGAAGGCCAGCTCCAGCAGTTGATCAGCCGTCGGTCGGCAGCGACGCGGGTGATGGTCATGCTGGTCCAGCCCCGGTACATCAAGGTGTTCGCCAGCGGGCAGGTCGATTCGCCTGGCGTCTACACCATCCCGGCCGAGACACGGCTGTCGGAGACGCTGCGACTGGCGGGCGGCGTGGCCGAAAACGGGTCCCTGCGCCAGGTGACGGTGACGGCGGTGGACGGGAGCAAGCGGTCAGTCGATCTGTACCAGTTCGCCTATGCCGGGGACCTGACCCAAAACCCCAAGCTGCGGGCCGGCGATCGCATCCTCGTCCCGATGATCGTGCGGCGTGTGGCATTTCTGGGCCAGGTGGTCCGACCGGGATTGTTCGAGCTGACCGAGGGTGACACGGTGAGCAGTCTGCTGGAGCTGGCGGGCGGGGCGAACCGCGAGGGGGCCCTGCGTGAGGCGACGGTCTGGCCCGGCGGGCTGCGCGGCGAGCCTGCCGCCCTGCGCCAGCTCAATCTCGCCGATCCCAAAACGGCACCGTCCGTGCTGACGGACGGGGACATCGTCTTCATCCCCTCCCAGCGCAACCCGCAGGAGACGAGTGTCGTCTATGTCTATGGCTCGGTCTCACGCCCCGGCGCCGTCCCCTACCGGGCCGGCAACCGGCTGAGTGACTATCTGAACGCCGCCGGTGGCCCTGCGCCGTCTGCCTGGCTGCAATCGGTACGCATCACCAGAGCCGGTCGCAATGCCCGGGCCGAGGTGCAGACGGCCAATGCCTACGAGATCCTCTATAACGGCCGGTATGACGAGGATCCGCTCATCGGGGCCAACGACATCGTCTTCGTCCCGGAAAGTTTCTTCAGCTTCCGGAACGTCGGCGATCTGTCAGGCCTGTCCGGCCTGTTCTTCGGTGGGGCGGCCATCATCAACCTTTTCCGATTCCGATAGCGGGCGCCGCGGGTGGGGCTCGTTTACGGGAGTGGGTGCGGTGGGTAGGTAACAAACAGAGTGTGCAGGTGATCCGTCGGGTGGTCCGTCAGCCGGAACCCGCCTGCTGCTCCGTATCAGCCGTTCGTTTTTTGGAGGTGCCCACTTGGGCGACAAGTTGATCGTTGGGCCGTTCACGTCCCCGTTCCTAGGGCCCACGCCGGCCGCTGACGCCACCGCTGTCGCGCCCAGGATCCCCATGCAGCTCAGGGTGCCTGATCGGACCGAGGTGGGCCCGGCCTTCACCATGGCCTTTCCGGCCAACCTGTCGACGACGTCGGGCATTGCCGACCCGGTGCAGTCGGGCGTGTTCACACAACCCAAACAGGTCACCCATCCGGCCGAGAAACTGGAGATCCCGACCAAATACCAGCGGCCGGACACCAAGGTCGTGGCCGAATTCAAGTCCCTGCATGGCCGTGGCGTGATCAAGGCCGCGGCGGCCGAGTCGCTGGCAGCGGACGTGTTGATCGCCCTCGGGGTGCATGCGAGCAGTGACGGCAAATCCGCCGTCACGACGTTGCAAGGAATGATCGGGGCGTATCCCGACGGCCGATTTGGTCCGGAAACCTGGAAAAAGGCTATCGCCATGCTAAGTCCGTCGGCACAGCTCGGGGATGCGGCATCGAATCAGGCCCTGGCGGAGCTGCACAAACCGACCAAGCGCGCCGGCAAGCCGACCAGGGTCGCCGATCCGGTCGCGGAGCCGGTGGCCGATCCGGTCGCCGGAAAGGATACACCGGTGGCCGAGCCGACCATGGCGGAAATCGAAGCCAAGATGTCCGACATGTCGTCGAGCGCCATCGACAAGCAGCTGGACGACGCCTCTTACGGCGACGAGGACGACTTCGCCCGCAATGCGATCACCACCCCGTCGACGGTCGCCTACCTGAAGCCCAGTACGGTGGCCAAGTGCATCCGGGAAATGATAAAGGGGTATTGCAGCGACGCCGACGAGAAAGCCATTGTGGTGGCGTTCCGGGCGGTGGCCGGGCGTGGCGCCGGCCAGCTTGGCGAAATGCTGTCCCACCTGGACAGCATGGGCTACCTCAATGAGGTAGAGGATGAGCTTTCCAGTGCCCAGATGCAGGAGATCCTCGCTCTTTGCCAGCGGCCGGGCAGCGGCGTCTCCGAAGCCCAATACAAGAAACTCAAGGACTGACCGACCGGCGAACGTCCTGCCGGCCATCCGGCCCCATCCCTTGCGGTGTTGCACCGTCGGGGATGGGGCTTTTCATTGGATGATGCAGACGGTCGTGTCCATCCGTGGCATTCTTGAGCCATTCAACGCTAGTACCGAGGTAATGTGCAGGTGGAAACGGGACCCAGTTCGCGGTCGACAGCGACCGGCCATCCGGAACGCGTGGCGGCCTTCTGGGACGGTTTCAAACGCAACACGGGCTGGTTCCTGCGCTGGCTGGGCGATTGGGAGACCCACGGGACCGAAAACATGCCCGAAAGCGGGCCTGTGATCGTCGTCAGCAACCACGTCAGCTACTCGGACCCCCTGCTGACTGGCTGGGCCTTGCGGCGTCCGGGTGCCTTCATGGCCAAGGCCGAACTTTTCAAGTACCCCGTCGTGCGCTGGTTCTGCGTCAATGCCGGCGCCTTTCCCATCCTGCGGGGCGTCGGTGACCTGGGTGCCATCGAGACGGCCGGGCTGATCCTCCGGGATGGCTGGCCACTGATCGTCTATCCGGAAGGCACGCGCAACGACACCGGCAAATGGGGCGCCATCCGGCTGCGTTCCGGTGCGGCCCGCATCGCCCTGACTTACCGGGTGCCGATCCTGCCGGTCGCCAACATCGGGACCCACCGCATTTTGCCCACCGGAGCCTGGTGGCCACGCCGGGTGCATGCCGAGGCCCGCATCGGCAAACCCCTGATGCCGGCAGATTACCTGCCGCCGGAAGACTGGCCGATCGAGGAGCAGTTGCGATACGTCAACGACAAGATCTTTTGGGCCGTGGCCGAGTTGTTGCCGGATGACATGAAAGTCCTGCCCACCGACGCACCCCGGCCATGACGGCCACGCCACCCCCCACGCCCGCCGTCGACCCGGTGGCCCTCGTCGGCGACGGCCATGACCCGGTCTATACCTTACGGGTGCTCCGTTCCCGGCTCCGCCTGGGCGGCATCCGGACGGCCACACTGACGTGTCAGGACGATTTGCCCGGGATCCGCCGGCACGGCTGGGTCCTCGTCGGCGATGAGGCCTGTTGGCTGGTCGAGGCGGCGTTTGCGTCGGGCTACGGCGGTCAGGGGGCAGAGGCCCTGGCGCAGACCGTCCGCCACCTCACCCGGGCCCGGGTCCGCCTGCAGTGGCAGACGGGCTGGCCGGACTGGGCGGTGATGGCCGGCGGCGTGCCGGCGATGCGGGACTGGTTGGGCTCGGCGTCACCCCTGTGGGTCCGCCGACACGACCGGTGTGACCGGTATGGTGTCACGTTCGATCCGTCGGACAGTCTGCTGACGATTGCCGATCCGCCGTCGGCCCGGCGGCGCCAGGCTGACGACCCACGGCAATTGGCGCTGTTTGCGGACGCTTAAACGCCGTTCGCTGCAGCCCCGCCCCCGCCGTCTGGACGCATTGGCTGCCGCTAGTCCCGCCTGGTCATGAACGTCAGGAAGTTCTGAGCCGTCTGTTTCAACGGATGGCCGAGGGTGGCCGCCCATTTTTCGAGGGCGGGACGGATCTTGGGGGCGCTGAGCAGCTGACGCAGGGCGATCTGGTCCACCTCGGCCGCATAGGGATAGCCGCCGAGGGCCAACAGGCACCTCTGTGACGGCAGATCGGTGCCGTTGGCAATGCGCTCCAGCTGGATCTGGGCCTGCACCTGCCATTGCTTGCTAAAGGTCGCCATCTCCAGGAGGGACTTGGCCGCCTGCCAGCCCCGTTCCGGCCCCTGGCGCATCTCCTCGGCAAACCCCAAAATCATCTGGGTCATCATCTGCGGGGTGACGTCCGAGCGGCTGGCGAACAGCTGGGCCTG
>JACMPN010000368.1 GCA_014377495.1 Candidatus Sericytochromatia bacterium | reverse complement strand
CTGATCGCCGTCCCGTTCGGCATCGGACAGCCGCTTCAGGGCGACCATCCCCAGGCCTTCGCCGAGGATGGTCCCGTCGCTGCTGGCATCGAACGGCCGGCAGTCTCCGGAAGGTGACAGGGCGGGTGTCTTGCTGAAACAGAAGAACATCGAGACGTCGTTCATGGCGTCGACGCCACCGGCGATGACCATGTCCGAATGCCCCAGATACAGCTCGTTCAAAGCGATTGACAGGGCGGACAGGGAGCTGGCACAAGCCGCGTCCGTGACACAGTTCATCCCGCCGAGGTCGAATCGGTTGGCGATGCGGCCGGCGACGACATTGCCGAGCAGGCCCGGGAAGGTGCTTTCCTGCCAAGGCTGGTAATGGGTGACGACCCGATCGCAGACGGCCTGGACATCGGCCTCCGCCAAGCCGTGCTCACGCAGCGACTTGGTCAGGACCGGCCGTTGCATCCGCCCGGCCATGTGCATGATCAGTTCCGTCGCCGAGGTGACCCCGAGGACGATGCTGACCCGGTCGCGGTCCACCGTTTTGGCAAAATCCCCTTGGGCAGCATCGTCCAGGACCTGCTTGGCCACGATGAGGGCGAGGAGCTGGGACGTGTCGGTGGCGGGGACGATGCTCGGCGGGATGCCGAACTCGACGGGGTTGAAATCGACGTCGGGCAGGAATCCGCCACGTTTGCCGTAGACCTTGTCCACGGCGGCCGGATCGGGATCGTAATAGTCCTCGATCAGCCAGTGGCTTGCGGGGACGTCGCTGAGCAGGTCCCGACCGGCCAGGATGTTGCGCCAGAAGCTGCCGGTATCGGTGGCACCGGGAAACAGGGCTCCCACACCGACCACGGCAACCGGACAGGATTGGGTGGGCGCAGCAGACTCAGGCATCGGACTCACTCCTAGGTTAGACGAGGGGACGGGGGACAAAGGCAAAGGCGGCAGAAGGCACCGGGACACCGAACGTCCGCAGCTGTTGGGCCCGGGTGATCACGGCGGCCCCTTCGAGGAGGTTGCGGGCGATCTGGACAACTGTGCGGGCGGCCGGTTCGGCCAGAAAACTGTCGGCGACCCAGGCATTGAACGCCCCCATGGCCGGGCCGCACCAGATCTGGTAATCCAGTGTCCGGGCCGGATCCCCGGCGATCGCCCATCGGCTCGACAGCCCCAGATACCAGCGGAAGACGAGCGCCATGCGGTGTTTCGGTTCCCGTTCGGCCCGGGCCACCTGGGCCGGATCCCGTTCGGCAAAATAGCGGTGGGTCTCCGCCCAGATCTCGTCGACCGTCCGCTGGAAGACCTCCCGCTCCAGGCGTTCGCGGACGGCCACGGGGATGGCCTCCAGCGATTCGTGAGCGTGATAGAGCTCGTACAGGCGGGCGCCCCGACTGGCGAACATTGTGCCCCGTTTCAGGACCTGGACCCTGACCCCCAGCTCGAACATGTCGCCGGACGGGGCCATCGTCACGTCAGCCAGGTCCGCTTTGGCGAGCAGCTGTTTGCCTTCGGCCGACAGTCCCGACTCGATGGCGGACTGGTTGACGGACCCAGTCAGGACGTAATCGGCGCCAAGCCCGAAGGCCGCCGCCACGCCATCGGGGGTGCCCAGGCCACCGGCCGCCCCGAGGCGGATGGGGCGGGTGTAGCCGAAGGTGGTGGCGAGCTCGTTGCGCAGGGTCCGGATCGTCGGAAAGAGGGCGGTGAGGGGCCGGTTGTCCGTATGACCACCCGAATCCGCCTCCACCGTGATGTCCTCGGCGATCGGCAACTGGCGGGCGAGCGT
>JACMPN010000367.1 GCA_014377495.1 Candidatus Sericytochromatia bacterium | reverse complement strand
GGCTGCCGCGTCCGATCCGCCGCCGACCGATCACGCCTATGACACAGTACCTAAGCGCCCGCAGTCTGTACCGGCCCCGGCCCCGGCCGCTGAGTCCGTTCCGCCGCCCACCGATCACGCCTATGACACAGTTCCCAAGCCCCCGCAGGCTGCACCGGCCCCCGCTGCGGTGACGATGATTGCTGATAAGAATATTTCGGCTGAATCGTTGCGTTTCGCTAAAAAAAATCAATTGAAGCGGCCTGGTAAGGTGGGCGATGTGGTGCTCAATCGTCAGGGCGAGGTTTTTAAACTGCCAGACCCTGCTCCGAGCCGCGAAAATGCGGAAAACCGGCCAGCAGGACAGGCAGAGGCGCCTTCAGCGCACGAACCTGCCAAGTATACGGAAACAGCGGATTTGCACGAGGCACTCAAGGAACTTGAACGCGACGCTGATCCCACCCAGGCCCATTGGGATCGGACCAGCGCAGGCAAAGTGGCGATCGTGCCTGATCGCCACAAGGCCGTGATCGATGGTCAGGAGGTCGAGGTCCATCGCAAGCGATGGGTCGCTGAGACTGATGGCGCCATTGCAGGCGCAAACAAGCGCTACGGCGACTATCGGCAGGAAGAAAACACCGAAGTCTACACGGTTTATCACGATGACCAGACACGGCAACAATATGAAGTCACGGCTGACCGTTTATCGGACGAAGACGGTCAGCCCGGCGCGGACGTCAATGGCCGGAAAGGCACGATGGGCCTGGATACGCCCGTCTCTCGGCACCGTGGCGAGCACACATTCAATGCAGACCCAGAAAGACTTCCTTATACAAAACAGACATTTGTGCTGGCAACGACGGGTCAGCTCTATATGGCATCGGAACATGAGGCTTCCGGCAAACGTTTGACAGCGAACAGCGGGGACCTTCACCATTCCTCATTTCTGTCCGGCCAACCCGTGGCAGGGGCCGGTGAGCTTTTCCTACATGCCGACAGAACCCTCGCCATCGTTAACAATGAGAGCGGTCATTACAGACCGGCCGCGGGACTCACCCGGCAAGTCCTGCAGGAGTTGACCGACCGGCAGGTCGACCTCGATAACGTCCGCGTGAACAACCGTGACAACGGCGCCGTATACAAGGGGATGGCGAAGGAGTTCATGCAGGGCGCCTCACAAGCGGGCGAAGGGGCCTGGGCTCAGCAACGCGGAAAAGCGCCGCCGCGCGAGCGGACCGGAGAGGACATGGCCACCCTCTTTCGGAACCGTCATGCCGTCACGGCGCAGATCCTGTCCGGCGCCGCCGCCCGGTTCTTCCAGCAATACTAGGCCCCCGTCCCGCCTGATCTGATCCCGATACATGTGTCGCCACGGGTGGTTCGGTTAGCGTCACAGGCACGGATGACCAGGTTTTCAGGCCTGATTCCGGGGTCAGAAACTGGCGACGGTCAGGCGGGCGCCGAACTGGAAATCGCTCTGCCTGACCGTGCGGTCCTGCTCAAAGGCGCCGTAGGCGGCGATGTTCACGTGTTTGCCGAGGTTCACACCCGACGAGATGTCGTAACGGGACAGGCCGGCCGCCTGGCTCGTGCCGACCCGGATGTAAGGCGTGGCAACGTCAAGGCGGAGCAACGGCTTGGCGTTGAAGTCGTTGGTCACGTTCTGCAGCGGCACATAGCCCTTGACCGAGAGGCTCAGCGACTTGTTGGGCATGGTCTCGAAGCCGCCCACGAGGTACTGGTTGATCGGCAGGCTGCGGCCGCCGGTGACGTAGTGGCCACCCAGCAGGCCGGCATCGACGCCCATCCCATAGCCCACGTGGGCGCGGGTGTCCGGAGTGCCCTTGTTCCAGAGTGAAAAACTGCGGTCGGCAGTGATGGTGGGGTTCCACTTCAGCGAGGAGACACCGAGGCTGGTGCCCTCGATGTCTAGCTTGGTCTTGTCGTCCTGGTCCTGTTTGGTGCCGACCATCAGCTGGGCGGTCGTGTGGGAGCCGACCTTGACATTGATGCCGCTGCCACCGATGTTCTTGGTCGAAATCAGGTCGGGGTGAAACTCTTCGGCTGCGACGAAGGCGAAGCCCATCGCCTTTTCGACGGCCCGGTTGCTGCCGATCATGTGCTCGACGTTGTGCGGGACATAGCCGCCACCCACGCCGACCCGGACGCCGGCATCGACGAAGTTGCGCCAGGCGCCGACCATCACGGCACCCTGCAGGTAGGGCAGCCGTGGGTCGGTGACGACTTTCATCCCGGCCTGCCAGCGGCGGTCGTTCGAGGCCACGGATGCCGAGATGCCCGTGTTCGTGGCCGTTACGCCGGTGCCGGCATCCGGGCTGGGCCCGAGCATGAACTGCTCGTACACCCGCGACGCCCGGGTATAGAGCATCCCGGTGACGTGGCTTTCCTTGCCGGGGCCATCACTGTTGAACTGGGTGATCGCCAGGGTGTTCGGCCGGACCATCAACAGGGCTTCTTCGGGGGAATTCGCCTGCAACTGGGCGGGCGGATACAGCTTGCCGTACTCGAGGATGCCCCATTTGCCGGTCGATTTGTCTTGGTAGGCCGTCACGGCATGGCTCTGGTCCGATGCGGCGTAGCCGAGCAGGGTCGCCTCGTGTCCGTTGGCGATGAGCAGGTCCCTGGCCAAGGCGTGCTGATCCCGGCAGACGCCGGTGCCGCGCTTGAGAGTTTCATCGGAGGACCATGAGCCGTAGTTGCCTTCCGAATCGGTCAGACGTTTGTCGTCGTAGGTGATGTTCGTTTCGAGGAAAAAGGCGATGTCGGCCGGCGACTTCAGCTGGCCCTTCAGGGTCGTGAAGTCCTTGCCAGCCAGTTGAGTCATCTCAAAACTACTGAAGTTGGACTGGGCGTTGGCCGGGGTGGCGGTCTGGAAGCGGCTGACAGCTGCAATGGTGCCCGGAGCGTTCGCCGGATCACCGCCCACGAGGGTCGGGGCCTGCACCCAGGAGGCCGGGGCGATGCCGTTTTGATTGGGCGTGCGGGGCGACAGCGACGTGCCGCCGAAGGCGTTGGCCGGGATGATCTTGCCGTCGCTGACTTTGACCCGATCGGCGACAAACGCATCGATCAGTTCCTGTTTGTCGCCATGGTAGTCCTGATTGGTGTCGATCAGGGCCAGGGCGCTCACGTCCAGGCGTTTGTCGCCGAGCCGGAGCTTGTCGTCCGGCTTGCTGAAAAATTGCTCGGCAAGGGCGGTTGCCGTTTTCACGTCCATCCACACCCCCCTGCTCAAATGCCCATCACCGTTCTCATCTTGTCCCCCATGCCAGCTGATTCAAAACCCTAAGGTTCCCTTAAGCGGCGGGATTCGGGCGCGGGGCTTCGGTGCGCTCAAAAGCAACGGTCTTGATTCAAGTGCCAATCGGTCACTGGGTAGCGTCAGGACCCCCTCCTTAAGGTTCCCCGCAAGGGGAACCAAATCTAACGGAGGCGGCTGATCCCCTGGGCCCCGTTGGGCGGCTTGATGCCCAGGTAGTCGCAGACGGTGGGCACGACATCGATGGTCTGCACGGTCCCGAGGGCCCGCACCGGGATACCGGGGCCGGCAAAGGCGAAGCTGGCGTGCATGCTGGGCCGGTCCGGATGGAAAATGTGACCGCCGGACATGAACGGCAGACGTGGCGCCCACCAGCTGGCCGCAATGGTCTGCGGACTGAAGTAGTAGCCGGGCAGCAGGTCCATGTAGAGTTCGCCGCCACCGGGGCCGTCGTTGCCGAAGGCTGGATCCGGGGGATAGAAGGCGGTGACCACGGATTTGCCGGTCTGCGGATCCTTGGCGGCGAGCAGAGCCCGTTTGGCGCGTTCCAACAGCTGGGGGACGTCCGCCTCGGCGACGATGCCTCCTTTGTGGGTCGTGCGGTTGACCACCAGGGCGGCACCGTCGAAGACGGGATAGAAGACGCGGGACCGGGCCAGATCGATCTCGCCGCCGGGGGTGTGGGCGAGGAGGCCGGCCCGTTCCAGGAGCACGTTGGGATAAAAGTCCCAGTAGACGGCATCGAGGCCGTGGTCGCTGGTCATGGCCAGGGCGGCTTCCGGGGCGATGGCGGCAAGCTCGCCGATGAACCGGTCGACCTGGCCGCAGACTTGGCCGAGGGCGGTCTCGATCCGGCGGGCGACTTCCGGCTTGTAATGGGGCGAGTCGGGATTGAGCAGGCCGACCCACATGTGCTCGGCGGCGTCGGGAAACGGCACGTAGACGCAGGTCAGATCCCAGTCCTCGTGACGCAGGAGCTTGCGGGCGACATTCAGCCGGGTATCCAGCACGTTGGCCAGGGCTTCGACGTAGCGGGTTTCAGCAGTGCCGTCGCCGCCGGCCACGGCCGTGGGGCCGAACTGGTCCTTGGCGTAGGCGAACTCCGGTCCCCCGGCGATGGCACCGAGGTCGGCCGAGGGTGCGTCTGGCTGGTTGGTGGTCTGTTTGCTGACCGGCGTGCGGTAGAGCCGGAACTGCGTGCCGTCCGGGAGCAGGTCCCAGAGGCGGAAGGTGGTCCGACGGCCATCGGAGTCCGGCCAGGGGAGGGCGGCAGAAAATCGGCCGGCGGCGTCGGATTTCAGCTTGGTCGCCGTCCGCCAGTCCTTGGTGGGGCTGATCGCCACGGTGTCGTATCCCACGGTCGGATCGGCGGGGTCGTCGGCGAGCAGGGCCGGCATCGTCCCCGTACCAGCCTCACCGGGCAGGGTCATCGCCGCACTGAGCTTGGGGGCATTGGCCCAGTCGGAGGCCCGGCGGGGCAGGCTGGGGCCGTAGACCGTGTGGGAGCCGAGCTGGCCCTTGTAAAAGTCGACGATGCGGACGTTGCGGCTGGCGGCATCAAAGTGACCACCCCGCATGTAGGCCTCGATGGGGGTGCTGTGGGTCCCCTGGATGACCACGGTCCGCTTGCCCTGTTTGGCGGCTGAAACCCAGACGGGGTCGGACTGCAGCAGGTTGGCATTGAAGCCGTCGTCGAACTCGGCCAGGGTGTGGTCGGCCCAGGGCATCAGGGGCACATGGTTGGCGACGATGCCGTTGCGGTTGCCGTAGGCGCCCGTCCAGATGGCGGCGTGGCCCGGGGCGGTTTTGCTGGGAAAGCTGGTGCGGGCGTAGTCGGCGGACAGGCCCCGTCGGCGCAAGGCCGTGAGGTGTGGCATCAGGCCGGCCTCCATCATCCGCTGGAGCAGGACGGCGCCGCCCCCATCGCAGGAGAGGATGATCGCCCGCCGGTGGCCGGGATTGGCGGACCAGGCGCGGGTACTGGCACAGGCGACTAGCAGCGGCAGGCAGATCGCGATGAACAGGCGTTTGCGGACGGTGAGGACCATAAGCTTCCTATGGTGGACGATAGTTACCTGACTATACAGTGTCGTAACGCGTGAGAACCAGCGAGCGCCTGTTGTGTGCGGATTTAGTCTGCTGGCGGTCATCGTCTCCGGAGCACGTGGCGTTGACTCAAGCGGCCGGCTCCCCTATGCTCAGAACTCGAAACTATTTTCGATGTTCGGAGGGGTTTATGAGTCGTGCCGTGATCTATGCCAGGTTGGGCGCCACCCGCAAGGAACGGCATGCCATCGACAATCAGCTCGTCGTGTGCCGGGCTTTTTGCCAGCGCTGGGGGATGACGGTCGTCGCCGAATACTTCGACGAGGGCTTCAGCGGTCGCTATGCCGACCGGCCGGCGTTCAGCAGTCTGATCGAGGCGGCGTTGGAGGACGATCCCGAGTTCACCGTCATCGTGACGATGGACCGCAGCCGCTTCATCGATGACACGGGCTTTTGCACCACCTGCGAGGACCTGCTGCGGGGCAACGGCGTGACCCTGAAACCCGTCTCCGACGGGATCGTCCATATCCCCAGCGAGGACGACGTCGATTTGCCGTACGATCGCCAGCACTCCAGCCACCTGCGCCAGAAATGGGTCAATCCAGAAGCCCAGCGCCTGGTCGGTTAATCCCCTCGGAATCCAAGGTGCCATTGATGCAAGCCGCTTCCGGACAACCCCTTTAGTCGGCGATCCAGGCGTCGCCCACCCAGTCGGCCTTGAAGTAGGTGTACGGCAGATAGCCGTAGCCTTTGTCGCCCCAAGCCGTGCCGTAGGAGTTGCGGAAGATGATGTGCTGTTTGCTGTCGTCGTAACCGACGGCCAGGATGGCGTGGCCACCCATGAAGGGCTCCAGCGCCGCATCGGGCAACGGGACGATGCCCGTCTTTTTGACCGCGTCGCTCTCGAAGCTCTTGAAGCAGGAGATGCCGAAGGCGATCGTCTTGCGCTTGGCAAGGGCGGCCTTGAAGCCGTTCAGGTCGGGCACGGCCGTGACGGTGGTTTCCTTGAACGCCCGGGCCGCCTGATTCACGGCCAGCGAGGGCAACATGCTGACGAAGGTATGGACCTTGCTGCCGTCCAGCTGCTCTGCCTTGGTCAGGTAGGGAAACCGCTCTTCCGGAGCGATGCCCTGGTCGCGCAGCACATCCATGCCGGTGCTGATGTTGGCGCCCTCATCCGTACCGAGGGTGCCTTCCTTCTTCAGTTCCCAGAGATAGATGAACCCGGGGCTGAGCTCGATGGGCTGT
>JACMPN010000366.1 GCA_014377495.1 Candidatus Sericytochromatia bacterium | reverse complement strand
CGGGAGCGGGGGCAGGGGGCCGCCCCACCACCCCCCCCGAGAGGATGGGAAGGGGTGCCGTTGTCCCGAAAAGGTTTCGTCGGAGTGGATCAGCCGATCTTGGCTTTGACTTCGGACAGTTCGGTGTAGGAGCCTTGCAACTCGTCCAGCAGGGCCGTGTATTCCTTATGGGCGGCCTCGAACTCGGCGAGGTTTTCCCGGCGGCGCTTGATGATGTTGTTGATGGCTTCGTCCGGATCGGACGTCGGCAGGGCGCCGGCAGCGGTAAAGCACTGCATGCAGGCGTTGGCCTTGTCGGTCAGCACCCGACGCAGGTTGTTCGCCTCATCGCGGATGGCTTCCACTTGGGCTTTCAGAATTTCGAGATCGTCTCCGGTCACTGGCACAGCTACCTCCTAAAAGGCCTAGAAAAATAAACCCGTCAGTGTAACCCGGCGTTGTTCGGAGCGTATTTTGGGCGGCCCGAGTGCTAGGAGACACCTGACGACAGGTCCTCACGGACCTGAGGAAGGTTCGACAACGCAATCGGGCCGCCCAAGATGCGCTCCGGACAACGCCTAATCCGGACGGTTGCCGGAGCGCAGCCCCCTCAGGTGCGTTTCCATGGCCACCATCACCTGACCGGCACCGGCGAGCACCAGGCAGACCAGGCCGACGAAAAATCCGACCAGGGACCAGATCACCGCCAGATCGATATGCGTGCTGCGGTAGATCATCGCTGCCGCCAGCGGACCACCGAGCAGTGTCACCCAGCCGATCACGGCCAACAGTGTCAGCAACAGGGCAAACCCGGGAAATGCCGTCTCACCGACGGGCACGGACATCATCGGCACGGGCCGGCCGGACGACGGGGCGAGATCGGCCAGCGTGCGCTCGGCCGGGGCTTCGGCGATGTCGATATCAGGCTCGGCCGTGGCAGCCCCACCGGACTTCTTGATCAGGAGCTTGCGCTCCTTGCCCTGGCCCATGTCATCCCGCACGGTCGAGAAGCGCACCTGCTCGTCTTCGCCGATGATCGCATAGGGCGGCACGAAAATGGCGCCGCACTCGGGGCAATAGCCCTTGGACGTGGACGAAACGGCTTTGCACTGGTCGCAGCGGATCTTGGCCATGGGCTCCTCAAATTAAATCGTCACGGGACAAACGGTCGTCTTTCGCTCGGAAAATCCGGCGGACGGCGCACCGACCCAGGCAGTATAGGGCCTTGCCTGGAGGGCGTCAAAGGTGGCTGGGACGCCGCCGGCGGGCTGGTTTTCCGGCCACAGGGGCCTGTCCGGCCCATGCCGGTCCCCCGCACGAGCCCTGAGCACCCGCTGCCGGGAAGCCGCTTGTCCCTGCACGGCGATGGAGTCAGAATGGGGGGGCTAAGGCTGAAATGCGGCGTCCATGTGCGGCCGCATGCCTACGGGGTCTGGCATCGGGCCGCCCCACGGTGCCCCTCGCGAGGCATCGGGCCCATTGGGAGCTCCGCCCAAGCGAAAGGAAAGTCTGACAACATGTTGAACAAAGGTCTTGAAGACGTCGTCGTCGCCACATCCAGCATCTGCGATGTCCAAGGCGACGAAGGCCGGCTCATCTATCAGGGGATCGACATCCACGAGCTGGCCGAACGGGCCACCTTTGAAGAGGTGATCCACCTGCTCTGGTTCGGCGCACTGCCGACCCAGGACCAACTGGACACGCTCAAGGCCGACCTTGCCGCCAACCGGAACGTCCCGGCCCAGGTGCTGGCGTTGATGGAGCAGTTTCCCAAGAGCGCGGTGCCGATGGACATCCTGCGCACAGCGATCTCAGCGGCCGCCTTCTACGATGCGGATGCCTGGGACGCCTCTCCCGAAGCCAACCTGCGCAAGGCCATCAAGCTCACCGCCCAGATGGCCACCTACGTCGCCGCCATCGAGCGGATGCGCAAGGGCCTGCCGCTGGTCGCTCCCCGGGCGGACCTGTCCCACGCCGCCAACTTCCTCTACATGCTCACCGGCAGCGTCCCCGACGAAGTCTCTGAGCGGACCTTCGACGTCGCCCTCACGCTGCATGCAGACCACGAGTTCAACGCCAGCACCTTCACGGCCCGCCAGATCGTCAGCACGCTGACGGACTTCTACGGGGCGGTGACGGGCGCCATCGCCAGTCTCTCCGGGCCCCTGCATGGCGGTGCCAACACGGCCGTCATGGAGATGCTGCTCAAGATCGGCGACGAAGACAAGGTCGAGGGCTGGACCAAAGAAGCCTTGGCCAGCAAGCAGAAAATCATGGGCTTCGGTCACCGTGTCTACAAAACAGAAGACCCCCGGGCCACCCACCTGCGCCGCATGTCCGAGTCGCTCGGCCAGCGGGTCAACCAGCCCAAGTGGTTCCGGATGAGTCAGGTCATCGAAACGTACATCAAGCAGGAAAAGGGCCTCAACGCCAACGTCGATTTCTATTCGGCCTCGGCGTACTACGTGATGGGCATCCCCACCGACCTGTACACGCCGATCTTTGCGGTCAGCCGGGTGGCGGGCTGGTCGGCGCACATCATCGAGCAGTTCAACAATAACCGCCTGATCCGGCCCCGGGCCGAATACATCGGGCCGACGAACGTGCATTACGTGCCCATTGCGGAGCGGACGCCGACCCCGGCGCTCCGGTAAGTCAATGCGCAAAAAGCGGGCCTGGGGCCCGCTTTTTGCATTTCAGCCCATTGAAGAAGCGCCCCGCCGGCTAGGGAACCGGCAGAGCGCCTGGGAAAGTCGACGGTGCGCCACGCGCAACGGGAAGGAGCATCGTCTCACACGGTGTCGACAGGCGCAGTTTCACATGGATGGAACCGCAGTGGCGGTGATTATGACCACATCCAAGTCAAAACGCCGTTAGAATCGGAGCAAATCCAGTCATGGAGCCAAACATATCATTCCAGCCCAGAGTAGGAAGCGGTGCACCGACAATCCCCACAAACGGCGGCACAAATGCCCGCCAGCCCAACAAACACCACACATTGCGCCTACACGCCTGAAAAAGGACGACCAGCCATGTCTGCCACCGAACTCCTCGCTGCAGCCCAGCAATTGGCAAAAACAGTTGATACGCTTCGTTTCAACGATCCTGTCGCCATGGTGTACAACCCATTGGTCTATGCATGGGCCGGCCACGCCGCCTATATCGAGCGGTATGGTCAAAACCCTCGTCCCGTCGTCTTTCTGGGGATGAATCCGGGACCGTTCGGCATGGTCCAGACGGGCGTGCCTTTTGGTGAAGTCAACCTGGTGCGTGACTGGATGGGGATCGATGTGGCCATCGACCAGCCGGCGCAGTCGCACCCCAAACGCCCCATCGAGGGCTTCCAGTGTATGCGCAGCGAAGTCAGCGGCAGACGCCTTTGGGGTACGGCAGCGGCCGCCTTTGGCAGCCCGGAGCGTTTCTTTGCGACCAGCTATGTGGCCAACTACTGCCCATTGGCCTTCGTTGAAGCCGGCGGCCGCAATCTCACACCGGACAAGCTGCCGGCTGCGGAGCGGGCCCCCCTGTATGCGGCCTGCGACGACCACCTGCGCCAGTTGGTCACGTCGCTGCAGGCCCAGTGGGTGATCGGTGTCGGCGGCTTTGCCGAAGCGCGGGCCCGCCTGGCCCTGGCAGGCCTGCCGATCCACATCGGCCGCATCCTCCACCCGAGTCCGGCCAGTCCGGCGGCGAACAGGGACTGGTCCGGCAAGGTGACAACGGAATTACGGGCCTTGGGCCTGTGCGACGTGCTCGCCCCACTTTAGACCGACTCGTGGCTTCACATGGAGACCCAATCAACACCTTGGTTCCCCGCCCAGGGGGAACCTGAAGGAGGGGGCTTGATGAACGGACCGCGATCAGTCAATCCGATGCTGTCGGATCGGCAATCACCGCCGCTTTGCAGGCGCGAAACAGGCCATAGACGGGCACACCGAGACCGATCAAACCAAAGGAGAGCAGGGTCTGCCAGGGGTTCGTCATTCCGTAGCCGATGACAATGGCGACGGAGGCCAAGGCAAACACGACAATGGGCAGGGGATAGGCCCACGTGCGTACCGGACGGGGCAAGGCCGGCTCCCGGCGACGCAGGACGATGGTGGCCACGGCGCCACAGGCATAGAACGGCCACGCGCCGATGACGAACAGTTCCCCCAGCCGTCCCACGGGCGAGACGATATAGAGGACGGCCAGGGCCCCGCAGGCCATGATCGCCACATCGGGCACACCTTGTGGCGACGTGCGGGCAAACGCCTTAAGGAACAGCCCATCGGCGGCCACGGCATAGACGACGCGCGAGCCCGTCAACAAAGCGACGGCACACCCTCCCAGGGTGGAGATGCCGATCAGCATGGACACGAGCGCATGACCGGCCGGACCGAGCAGACTTGCGGCAGCCGTGGCGGCTGGCGTCTCCGACGCCGCCAGACCGGCTGTCCCCAGGACTTTCAGGTAGGTGAGGTTGGCCAGGATATAGAGCCCTGTAACGAGCAGCGTGCCGATGGCCAGTGAGCGGGGGATCGCCCGGGCAGGGTCTTTGACTTCGCCGGCGATCGAGGTGATATCGATCCAGCCGTCATAGGCCCAGAGCACGGGGACTAACGCGGCCAATAGCGCCAGGCCACTGGTCTCGGATAAGGCCGAGGCGACTGGCGCCGCAACAGGGGCCAGGAACCAGCCGATCAGGGCGATGCCGAGTACGCCCCCGTATTTGATCAGGGTCGTCACGTTCTGCACGGCCGCACCACTGCGCACGCCCCCCAGATTCACCACCACCAGCCCTGTGATCACGGCAATGGCCAAGGGGGGGTCCCAACCGCCTGACAAACCGAATAGGGCCGTTGTATGCCGGGCGGTCACCTGGGCAAAGTAACCGAGGCTGGAGGGGACCATGACGACGAGCATCGCCCAGGCAAACACGAACCCCGACATGGGCCCGTAGGCCCGGCAGAGGTAGACATACAGGCCGCCGGTCTCGGGGATGGCGGCGCCCAGTTCGACGAAGGACATGGCCCCCAGTAGGGCGAGGAATCCCCCAATGGCCCAAAGACCGAGGATGAGCCCCGGCGTGTGCACGGTCAGGGCCACGTCATGCGGGGTGGCAAAGATACCGCTGCCGATCATCGCCCCCACGGTGATCAGCAAGGCCGAAAAGGGGCCCAGCTCACGTCGCAATGCCATGGGCGGTCTCCTGCGTCGGGGGGAATCAAACTTCTCACGGCCAACCGTAGCGGGACAACCGTCTCATTAGGGTGCCACAGGACCAGCGGCCCGGTGTGATACGGGCCAAACGGCGACGGTCTCGCCCGGGCAGATGCCAGGGCGAGCCCGTCGCATTACCCGAGGAATGTCGCCCCGTTTTAGTACCCGGAGGCAGGTGCCAGGGTGGCGACTGGAGTCGGTGTGGCGACTGGAGTCGGGGATGCGACCGGAGTCGGGGTGGCGACCGGTGTCGGCTGAGGCCGCGGCTGGCCACTCGGCGGGGGGCCCCGCGGCGGGGGCTGGCCGTTCGGCGGGAACATCGGCGGCCTCTGCTGACCGTTGGAACCCGGCTGTGCGCCACCATTCTGGCCCTGTTGCGGTGCAGCAGCCTGGACGTCCTGCTCGGTCACCGTTTCTTCTTTGGTGATCGTGGCGTCGATCGTCTGCAGCTTGGGCAGCCCGACAAACGGATCGTTCTGATACATGGCCTTCTGCTGCTGCGGCTGTTGAGCGACCGGCGGCGGGGTCTGGGGCGGAGTCTGCTTCACGCCGAAGCCGGAGCCAAAGCCGAAGGTCGGAGTCGCCTGCTGCGGTTGCGGCTGGAATGCACCGGGCTGTCCACCCTGCTGGGACTGCTGGGGCTGCTGGGGCCGTTGTTGCATGCCGTTCTGCTGGCCGCCCTGTTGTCCCTTGGGACCCAGAACGTCAGCCTGCAATTCCAGGGTGTACTTCGTGAAACCCGTCTCGGTCTTGGCCCAGAGGGTGACGGGCGGCCGGGGCACTTGGCCGCCACGCAGGGAAGCGGCGAAGGCGGCCAGATCAATGACCGTCTGGCCATCCTGGAAACGCCCGGCGAACGGCGGCGGGAAGTTCTCGCCAAGCTTGAAGCGGAGGAGCTTACCCGACAGGGCTTTGCTCGTCTTCAGCAGGACACGGGGAGTCTGGGCATGCGGCCGGAACGCCTCACCACCGGCATCGCTGAAGTTTTGACCCCTGCCTTGGGCAAACTGCTGGTTGCCCTGACTGAAGTCGAAGCGCTGGACGTTGCCGCCCTTGGGATCCCGGAAGAACAACTCCTTGCCGTTCTGCTTGAAGGCGTTGCCGTTCTCCAACTGCTGGCCGTTCGCATCCACCTGACCGCCGGTGACGTCGATCGGGTTGCCGCTCTCGTCAAACTGGGCTTGGGCCCGGACGGGGGTCACGGTCCCATCGGGGTTGACGATGACGGGGATGCGGATGAACTCCGTGCTGCCCTTGCGCTTGAACTGGACCAAATTGTCGCCGGCCTTCAGGCCGGGGATCTTGAAACTACCGTCGGCGCCGACCTGCAGCGTGCCGGCATCGACGCTTTGACCGTTAACCTGCACATCCGAGAGATCTCCAGAAAGGAGCTTCTGGACGGTACCGTTGGCGAGCAGGGCGTCGACGTTGATGTTGGCGGCAGCCAATCCCTGCTTGATCAGAGAGATCTGTTCAGCGGTGCAGGCGGTCATCGACAGGGAGAGGGTGGCACTGAGCATCCAGGTGGAAAGCGGCTTGAAAGCCATGAACGGAACTCCTTCATTGCATTTTGGACAATAATTGCCATGCGACCGTCAAGTCCTGCCTGGGCTTGTAGCCGTCGTGTTGAAAGAAGTGGGTGGACCTGCTTATCCGGGCCCGGTTGGCTTCGGCTCGGTTCGTAGAACAACCATAACGCCAACTGGTGGCATTGTGCAGTAAGCCAGGTGACGCTGAGAGCGTGATCTTGCATACGCCGGACGCAAGCGGCGTCGCCCATGTGCATGCCGGCATCAGCCGCTGTGGCGACCGTGGCCACGCCACTGTCCGACCAAGGGACAGGGAGATGGCACCGGGCACCGGCTCCCGACGGGCCGCAATCAGCCCAATACGGCGTGGTGGGGCAACCGACACCGTGTTATGGTGCGTCCACCGGCCTTGCGACCGGCACGCACGCACGGGAGGCACGGATGACGACAGAGATCGATTTTGGCAGCTTGGGGCTTCGTGAAGAGCTCGTGGCCGCCTGCCAGGGACACGGCTATCGTCTCACGATGGCGATCCAGCGGCTGGCGATTCCGCATCTGTTGGCTGGCAAGGACCTGCTCATCCAGGCCAAGACCGGCTCCGGCAAGACCCTGGCCTACGGTCTGCCCATCCTGCAACAGGACCCACAGCAGACCGAACGCCCTGAAGCCCTGATCATTACCCCGACCCGCGAGCTCGCCCGTCAGGTGGCGGCCGAACTCACCTGGGCCGGGGCCACGCTCCATCGGCAGGTGCAACTGGTCGATGGCGGTGGCCGGGCCGAGCGGCAACGCAGTCAGCTCGCTCGCGGGTGCCAGATCGTCGTCGCCACACCGGGCCGTCTCCTGGACCTCCTGCGCAGTGGCGCCATTGGCATTGACCGCGTCCGCACCTTCGTCCTGGATGAGGCCGACGAGCTGATCCAGCGTGGCTTTGCAGACGAATTGGCCGCCATCGCCGCCCTGTTACCCGAAAAACGTCAGACCATCCTCTGTTCCGCCACGATCCCCGTCGAAGTGGAAATGCTCGCCAAGCAGTACGCCCGCAGGCCCGAACGGGTCGGCGAGGTCGCCGGCAAGGATCTGCCGGCCGAAGTCAGTCATCAGATCGTCTACACCAGCATTGACGAACGGACCGCCGACCTGATCACCTGGCTCAAACTGGAGCGCCCGTATCAGGCGTTGATCTTCACGGGTTCCCGCAAGGAAGCCGACGAACTGACCCCTTTCCTCCACGAGGCGGGATTGGACGTCGAGGCGTTTCACGGTGAGCTGTCTCCGGTGCGTCGCCGCCAACTGATCGACCGATTTCGGGCCGGCGACCTGCCGATCCTGGTCGCCACGGACATCGCCGCCCGCGGCCTTGACCTGCCGGGCGTCACCCACGTCGTCAACCACTCTCTGCCTCGTGGCCTGGGCGCCTACGTTCACCGCACGGGACGCACCGGGCGGGCGGGCAGGAAGGGTGTGGCCATCAGCCTGGTCATCCCGCAGGAACTGGACCGTCTGGAGCGCCTGAAGACCACGTTCGCCTTCTCCGCCCTGACCATCAAGGGTGCCAAGGCTGGCGAAGTCCGTGCCCTCCATTCCGAAAAGCACAAACAAGGCCGGGATGAGCGCCGTGGCCTGACCGTCAAGCGGGCTGCGGATAAAGAGCGCAAGGCCATGCTCCTGGCGACGGAAGGTCCATCCCGCGGCCGGGGTGGCAAAGGCAAGTTCGTCCCGCCCGGCAAAGTCGAGCCATCAGCTGAAGGCCGCTCCCGTTTCGCTCCCACCCAGGCGATACGTGACGGCATCGCCCCAGTCGAGGGACCTCCCGCCGGTAATGCCAGTCGGGGAAGGCCTGCGGCGGAAAAGGGCAGGAGCACCTCGTCCGCTCGTCCTGGCCGGCCTGCCAAGGGTCCCGGCAAACCATCAGGACCCCGGCCCACCGGCAAAACCTGGGATGTGGACAAAGAAGGGGTTCCGGGCCCGCCCCGGCCCGGCCGCCCCGCCGGCAAATCCTGGGATGCCGATAACCCGGCCGGGGCAGGCGCAGGCCGGCCCGCTCGCCCCGCCGGTAAATCCTG
>JACMPN010000365.1 GCA_014377495.1 Candidatus Sericytochromatia bacterium | reverse complement strand
GTGCTGGTCACCAGCGGGCCCGGCGCCACGAACGCGGTGACCGGCCTGGTCGACGCGGTGATGGACAGCATCCCCATCGTGTGCCTGACCGGCCAGGTGCCGACGCACCTGATCGGCAACGACGCCTTCCAGGAGGCCGACATCCGCGGCATCACCATGCCGATCACCAAGCACAGCTACCTCGTCACCAAGGCCGAAGACCTGCCCCGCATTTTGCGTGAGGCGTTCTACATCGCCCGCAGCGGCCGGCCGGGACCGGTGCTCGTCGACATCCCCAAGGACATCCAGCTCACCGAGATCGATTTCGTGTACCCGGAGACGGTGTCGCTGCCCGGCTACAACCCCACCATGAAGGGCGCCGCCCCGGCCGTGGCCGAAGCCGCCAGGCTGATCTGTGCATCCAAACGGCCCGTCATCTATCTGGGCGGCGGCGTACATTCGTCCGACGCCTATGCCGAAGTCCTGGCCTTCTGTGAGCATGTCGGGGCGCCCGTCGTCACCACCGTGCACGGTAAAGGCGCCTTCCCGGAAACCCACAAACAGAGCCTGGGCATGCTCGGCCTGCATGGCACGCAATACGCCAACCACGCCGTCCAGAACAGTGACTTGCTCATCGGCATCGGTGCCCGGTTCGACGATCGGGTCACCGCCAAACTGTCTGCTTTTGCCCCCCATGCCAAAATCGTCCATCTCGACATCGATCCGGCCGAGCACTCCAAGAACGTCGCCGCCACGGTGCCGATCACGGGCGACATCCGCACGACCTTGCCCAAGCTCCTCGAAGCCCTTGGCACGGTCGTCCCGGACACCGCCGAGTGGTGGCCGATGGTCGAGGCCTGGCGTACGGACCTGCCGTTGCGCTATGTCCAGACGCCGGACGGGCCGCTGCTGCCGCAGTACGTCATCGACACGATCTATCAGCGCACCCACGGCAAGGCCATCGTCACCACCGGCGTCGGCGAGCACCAGATGTTTGCGGCTCAGTATTACCTGGCCAGTTATCCCCGGCAGTTCATTTCCTCGGGCGGTCTGGGGACCATGGGCTTTTGCCTGCCGGCGGCGATCGGCGCCCAACTCGCTCTGCCCGACGCACTCGTCGTCGGCATCGATGGGGACGGCAGCTTCCAGATGACGCTGCAGGACCTGGCCACGGCCGTGAAGCTGAAGCTGCCCATCAAGATGTTCATCGTCAACAACCTTTACCTCGGCATGGTCCGGCAGTTGCAGACGCTTTTCTACGAAGAACGGCTCAGCGAAGTGCTGCTGGGTGACTGCCCGGACTTCGTCAAGCTCGCTGACGCCTATGGCTGCCTGGGCTTGCGGGCGACCACCATTGCTGAACTGGAAACGGTGATTGCCCAGGCGCTCGCCCACCAGGACGGTCCTGTCGTCGTGGATGTCCGGGTCAAACAGGACGAGATGGTATTCCCCATGGTGGTGCCCGGTGCGGCGCTCGACGTGATGATCAATTCGAAGGAAGCCCGCTGAGCCCATGGCCACTGAACACACAATCAGCGTCTTCGTCGAAAATCTGCCTGGTGTGCTTGTGCGCGTGGCGGCCCTGTTCGCCCGGCGCGGCTATAACATCGAGAGCCTGGCGGTCGGTCCGACAGAGCATCCCAAGTATTCCCGGATGACGATCGTCGTCGGGCTGGACACGTCCGTCGATCAGGTCATCCAGCAGGTCAAAAAGCTCATCCCGGTCGTCGAAGCTCGCGAACTGCTCAGCGAGCGGGAGCGGGTCGATCGTGAACTGATGCTGATCAAAGTCAAAACAGGGGAAGGGGGACGGGCCGAGATCCGGGAGATCGCCGAGATGTTCCGGGCCCGGATCGTCGATGTGTCGGCCACGGCGCTGATGATCGAGGCCACCGGCACCCCTGACAAGCTCGACGCCCTCGAAGCCAACCTGGCACCCTACGGCATCATCGAACTGTGCCGTACGGGACAGGTATCGCTGGAACGGGGCCCCACGCCGATCACCACCCATGAAGGAGAACTCTGAGATGGCAACGATCTTCTACGACAAAGACGCAAACCCCAGTCTCCTCAAGGAGCGCAAGGTGGCGATCATCGGCTACGGCAGCCAGGGTCACGCCCATGCGTTGAATTTGAAGGAGTCGGGGATCGACGTCCGGGTCGGCCTGCACGCCGGCAGCCAGTCCCGCGGCAAAGCCGAGCGGGCCGGCCTGCGGGTAATGAGCGTCTCCGAAGCGGCTGCCGAAGCCGACGTGATCATGATCCTCGCCCCAGACCAGACCCAGAAGGCAATCTACGACGCCGAGATCGTCCAGCACATGACGCCGGGCAAAGCCCTGTTCTTCGGTCATGGCTTCAATGTCCACTACGGCCAGATCAAAGCGCCCGCCGGTGTCGACGTGCTGCTGATCGCCCCCAAGTCCCCCGGTCACCTCGTGCGCCGGCTCTACCAGGACGGCAAGGGCACGCCAGCCCTCATCGCCATCCACCAGGACGCCACCGGCAAGGCTCAGGCCCTGGGCCTGTCCTATGCCCACGCCCTCGGCGTGATGCGGGCCGGCCTGTTGACCACGACCTTCAAAGAAGAGACCGAGACGGATCTCTTCGG
>JACMPN010000364.1 GCA_014377495.1 Candidatus Sericytochromatia bacterium | reverse complement strand
GCGTTCTGAGTCCGGCTGGTGAGGTTTTAGACGTCGCCGGTGACTGCCATGGGGGCTATGCCGCCGATGAGAGTCCGCATCGCTGCAGCCTCGTCGTCCAGGTCCGCCTGCACCTCCTGCAACTCCTCGATGCATGCCGCCCGGTAGTCCGGATCCGTGATCTCGAACAGGTTGATGCGGACGTTGAGGATGGCCCCTTCGATGCCGGCCGCTGCCGTCATGGCGCCCACGGCGACATCGGTGATCGCTGCCGGATTGCCCATTTCGGCCACCGCCATGGCCAGGTGCAGGACTGCCATGCCGGCTTTGGCCGTTTCCAGCGGCACGTCGCAGGCATGCTGCAGGGCCAGCTGGATGGCTGCGTTTCGGGCCGCCTGCTCGTCCGGCGTGACTTTCGCCAGCTTGTAAGCGGCACTCACCGCCCCGTAGGCCGCCGCATCCCGATCCGCCAGAACGAGGAGCGCCTGGCGGTAGTTCCGGGCCGACTCGGCCAGGCTTTCCAGGTCTTCCGCCCGCTCGGCCAGGCTTTTCTTCCTGGCTGAGGCGGCAGCGACCATCTCCACCAGGGCGGCGGCAGTCGCCCCGTTCAGGGCGCTCACCGACCCACCACCGGGCACAGGGCTGCTGGAAGCGACAGACGCCAGGACGTCACCGTAAGTTTGCGCAGCCAGAGTGGCTTCAGACATGCTCGAGCACCCGATTCTCCAGGACCAGTGCTGGGTCCCAGTTTTCAATTTGCAGATAGTAGGCAGCCGAGTCCAACAACGCCTGCTGTGGGACGAGGCCGATGATCTCGGAACCGCTGGGGGTGACCCCAAACCGGGCCGCTTCGGCCCGCACCAGTTCGAAGACCCGGTAGATCGGTGTCTTGCCGGTATTTACCAAATTCATCGAGACCTGGGCCCGCCCGTCGGAGCTCATCACGCCCATCGCCTTGACGTGGGCGAGGCCGCCGACGGCGCCACGCACCGCTTTGGCCACCGCTTTGGCGACTGCGAGACTGCCGGTGTTCAGGTTGATGTTATAGGCCACCAGGGCTTCACGGGCCCCGATCACCGTCGCTCCAAAAGAAGCGTGCGGTGCCGGTCCGCCGAAGTCGGGCTGCCACTCGGGCAAATGCAGTTTTGCGGGCAGGCCCTCGAACTCGCCACGCCGGATGTCGGCGAGGTTGCGGCGGTGGGAGGCGCTCGCCGCCTCTTCATACAGGAAGACGGGGATTTGCCAGCGTTCGGCCACAGACGCGGCCACCTGTTTCGCCAGAGACACACAGTCAGCCATCGTCGTGCCGCGGATCGGAATAAAGGGACAGACGTCAACGGCACCCATGCGCGGGTGCTCGCCCGTGTGCTGGCGCAGGTCGATCGTGGCCAGCGCCGCCTCGTACAACGCCAGAATGGCCGTCTGCAAACCCTCGGGGTGACCGATCAGGGTGAGGACGGTGCGGTTGTGGGCCTCGTCCGGCTTGATGTCCAGCAGCGTCACGCCGGGAACTGAGCGCACGGCATCGGCGCATGCGGCGATGACTTCCGGCCGGCGGCCTTCGCTGATATTCGGAACGGACTCGATCAGTTGGGTCATGGTGATGGTTGCCTCGGCAGTTTTGCCAACCTGCAAGGGGTCAAATACCTGGGCAGCGTAGCACGCTCGCCGGCGCTCCCCGGTCGACCGTCACCGTTTCGGAATCCGGCCAAACGTCTGCTCCGCTACACTGGTCGGGACTCTCGCGGACGGGGGTACAGACAACGTTGTCACAGCAGGAGGCACGGGCGTGATTCAAACAGTCTTGGTGGTGGGCGCCGGCCAGATGGGCAGCGGGATCGCCCAGGTGATGGTGCAGGCGGGTTTGGACACCTACCTGCATGACGTCTCGGCCGCAGGCCTTGAGGTCGGCCGGGCCCGCATCGCCGATCTGCTGCGCAAGGGCAGCGAAAGGGGCAAGTGGACCGCCGAAGCGGTCAATGCCGCCCTAGCCCGGCTGCACATCGCCCACGATCTGGAAGCGGCCAAACACGTCGATCTGGTCATCGAGGCGGTGATCGAGGACGCAGCGGTCAAGACGGCCCTGCTCGTCCGGCTCGACACGCTCTGCAAGGAGACGGCGATCCTGGCCTCGAACACCTCCAGCTTGCCGATCACGACCCTGGCGGCAGCGACCGGCCGCCCGCCTCAGGTGATCGGCATGCACTTCATGAACCCGGTCCCCGTGATGGCCCTGGTCGAGCTGATCCGTGGCCTGCAGACGAGCGATGTCACCTATCAGGCCATCTACGACCTGACCGTCCGGATCGGCAAAACCCCCGTCACCGTCCAGGATGCCCCCGGCTTCATCGCCAACCGTATCCTCATGCCGATGATCAACGAGGCCATTTGCGCGTTCCAGGAAGGCATCGCCACGGCGACCGACATCGACACGGTGATGAAGCTTGGCATGCGCCATCCGATGGGACCACTTGAGTTGGCCGATTTCATCGGTCTGGATACCTGCCTGGCCATCATGAACGTCCTGCACGACGGCTTCGGTGACCCGAAATACCGCCCGGCGCTCAAGTTGAAGCAGATGGTCTCGGCCGGCATGTTGGGCCGCAAGGTCAACCAGGGCTTCTACAGCTACCGCGAGGGCCAGCGCGTCCCCTGAACTGCCCGTCCAATCAGAGAAGACCGGATGGCCTCGGCCATC
>JACMPN010000363.1 GCA_014377495.1 Candidatus Sericytochromatia bacterium | reverse complement strand
CCCCATTGACGACCCAAGGCGGTGCCTCCGGCCAACCCCTGCAGAAAGTCGGCCTGAGCCTGCAATGGCTGCCACAGGCGCAGTTCGCCGGATTCTACGTGGCCCGGGACAAAGGGTTCTTTGCCAAAGAAGGCATCGACCTGCAGATCCTGCCCTATGACGGTGCGGGAGAGCCTTTCGAGCGGCTGTTGAATGGGCAGGCGGCCTTGCACGTGACCTGGGCGAGCCAATTTCTGCATCAGCGTGGCCAGGGCCAGCCGATCGTCGGGATCATGCAGGTGATCCAGCGGAGCAACTTCCTCCTGATGGGCAAAAAGAGCGAGGGCATCACGGCACCGGCCGACCTGGCGGGCAGGCAGGTGGGCGCCTGGCCGGGCTTCGAGACGCAGACCCGGGCCCTGCTGGACGCCCTGGGAGTCGGTGATTCTGCCACGCTCGTGCCCCAACCCCTCTCGATGGCACCCTTCGTCGATGGGACGATGTCCGTCGCCTCGGCCATGCGTTACAACGAATACAATCTGGCCGTTAAACAGTTGGAAAGCCAAAGCCTGGACCCGACGGATCTGACCGTTTTCAACGCCGCCGACTACGGCCTGGATGTCATCGAGGACACCCTGACGACCTTGGCGGACACCTTGGGCCGGGATCGGGATCTGGCCGTGCGCATGGTCCGGGCCAGCCTGGCCGGCTGGGCGTATGCGATGGCCCACCCCGATGAGGCCATAGACATCCTGATGCAGGCCGACCCCGGACTCGACCGTGACCACCAGACCTGGATGATGCAGGCCATTGCCGACACGGTCATGACAGGCAAAGCGCAGAGCAAGGGGGTCGGCTACATTGACCTCGACCGGGTCGCCGGTGAGATCGGGATCCTGACGACATACGGCCTGCTGCCCGCCCCGATCGAGCCTGCTGCGGCCTATGACACGTCGATCTGGCAGCAAGCGACGGGCAGGGCCGGCATCGACGACCGGCTTAAAGAACCGCCCCAGCAGGCACAACCGCCCCAGCAGGAGTGCCCTCAAGCTGCCTAGAGGGTGGGATCCGCCAGCCGCGATGATCGGGGATCGGCCGATATGGCCAAATCGCCACCCGGATGATCCGGCGGGTCGGCCTAACGTCCGGCATTTGCGGTGCGCGTACAATCTGCCTGATATCGGTTGATGCAGGGAGGGTGAAGATGCGGCCAAGCCGGTTGAACGCCTGGATGCTGGCGTGCCTGTTTACCGTCCAGCTACCCGCCTTCGCCTGGGCGGCGCCACCCGTGGGTGGGACAGAGGCCGACGGACTGCTTGCGGCAGTGCAGCCGGCCAAGTCAAAGCCGGCAGCACCCAAGGCGGTGGACGTTGCCTATCCGGACGCCGTGAGCCGGGACTATGCCCTGGCGCCCGGTGATACGGTGTCGATTCATCTCTGGGGGATCAACAACGACCTCAACCACCTGGTGACGGTGAACCCGCAGGGGAGCATCTACGTCCCCCGGATCGGTGAGATCCACGTCGCCGGCAAGACCACCCAGCAGATCGAGAGCACCCTAAGGCAGCAGGTCAACCGATTGGTGCCCGGCACCCAGTTGCTGGTCCTGCTGACCCAGGGCCGTCCGATCAATGTCTTCGTCTATGGGCAGGTCAATCATCCGGGGCCGGTCCCCTATCGGGCCAACATGCGGTTGAGCGACACGATCAATGCCGCCGGCGGTCCGACGGGCCAGGCCTGGCTGCACAACGTCAAGATTACCCGGGCCGGTCACGGCAAGCCGGGCCCGGTGATCGACGTCAATGCCAACAACATCCTCAACAAGGGCCGTTTCGATCAGGATCCCCAGGTGGGCGCCAATGACATCGTGTTCATTCCCGAGGCCTTCCTGAGCCTGAACAACTTCAAGGAATTGTCCGGCCTCATCCTCGGCGGACTCGGCGTGGTCGGCCTACTGGTGGGAGTCTTTGCCCGCGGTTCCTAGTGATAGTCTCTTAGCGGAGTAGGTCCCCCAATGACTGGACGCCCGGATAGTAGACCTGTACGGTCCAACCGACGATCGTGGCCACAAAGAGGACGATGAGGAAGGGGACAGCCGTCCCTTTGGCGACGGCGCTGAGCCAGAGTGTTTCGTCCATCCGGCCGGCACTGCGCTTGATGGACCAGGTGATCACCACCTGAAACGCCACTTCAGCAAGGATGGTCGGCGCTTCCCAGAGCAGATAGATGCCGGCCCCAAAGACGACGCTGGCAATCAGGGCAAGGGCGATCAGGGCCAGGCCGATCCCACTGTCATCACCGAGGTCCACACCCCAATCACCCCCACCACCGGCCTCGCCGGCAGAGTCCGTCGACGAGGCCAGGAACGGGACCGCTGCCGCATGTACCGACGCCTCGTCCGGTGCGGTACCGGCTGTACCCCAAAACTCCCCGGCCGCGGCACCGCCCGTCTCACCGGCCGGCGCACCGCCGCCAGCCTCCCAAAAGGTCCCGGCGGCGGCGTTGCCGGTCTCGCTCACCGGACGGGCGACATCGGCCCCGGTCGCCCCGTCAAAGCCCGTGGATCGCCAGACGGCTTCGCTGACGCCTTCTATCACATCAGTGGCCACCCCGGTTGGGGATGCCGCCCGGTGGACCCGCCGCATGTAGGCCAGCCAGAGCCGCACACACAACAAAAAGATCCCGTAGGCGACCAGGACGGCGAGCGCAAAACGCAGGGCCATCGACGGCATACCCATGCGCAGCAACAGGCGATTGGTGACGAAGCCTCCGACGCCCGTGACGAGCAGGATCAGCGACATGTGCATCCGCAGGAAAAAGCGGAGCGCCAGGTGTTTCTTGAACCGGTCCCGCAGGACAGTTGCAGCCGGACCCACGAACTGCGCCTGGGTGGCCCCGCCCGCGGGACGGCTCGTCGATGCCTTGTGTGTCACGTGCCCCGCCCCCTCAAAACCGGCATGACGCCATCAGCGGGCAGGGGGGACCGTCGGCGCCGCCGCCCGGGACAAATGCTGCCGGACGGAAATCATTGCCCAAGGGGCCCACTCCTGTCAAAACAGCGGGATGGATCGGGCGATGGGTTCCGGTACGGCGCCGACGCCCGGCCCGAGCGTCAGGCCGGGATGGGCAGGGCTCCGCCCGGTTGGTACGAGCCAACTCCACACAGGCCCCAACGACGATGCCGTCCCTCCTGATCAGGAGTCCTGCCAGGTTGACATCAGTCCCGGTGGCATTGATCAGCCTAGAATCGGGGGCTAGGGCGCCGACTTTCAGACTTTGTTCCACCAGCCGAGCCACCATCACTGCCGCATATCCCCGCTGCATGGCATCGGCCGCCGCCGGGGGAGTCTGAGTGGCCATGCCGCCGGCCACCTGTGCCAAAACCTGATTCGCCTCGGTACGGGCATCCCAGAGATACAGCTGGGAGGTCACATCGCCGGCACCGGCTTTCCGTCAGCCCCGAACAAGGCGATGCCATTGGGAGACGGGGTATAAAACCGATCGTTCGACTGTCCGAACATCGTGGCGAAGGACAGGCGGGCCCCCGGTTTTGCCATCACCGTGAACTCGAAAGCCTGACACGGTGTCGCCGGACCGGCCATCGCATCGCCGACCGGCATGGTGACGAGCCCGGAGGCCTGCACGGTCGTATCTGTCTTGAGGTGGCTGCCGAAGGGCGTGGGGTTGCCGTCTTCAGCCTGTGCCTTCCGGCCCTGACCGCCTGCTCTATTTGCCCAGCGAGGAATGGACGCCGGTGTATTTGCTGAATGAAGGCCAGGTGCGCATTTCGCCTTTGAGTGCCGACGGCGGGTCGGCGAGGATGGCCAACCTCGACAATGGAGATGTCTTTGGCGAACTGAAAGCCGTCGACGGTGCCGCCCGGTCCGATTTTGCCGAGGCCATCGGCGACGTGCTCCTCTGCCTCTGGCCCCGGGCCCGCTTCCTGGAGATGATCCGGGCCAACCCCGAGCCTCAGCTGCAGCTGGCCAGTGGGTGCGCCAGCTGCAGATCCGCGTCGGGGCCCCCGTCTGCCGGGGGACCAGTGAGCGCCAGCAAAACCTGCTGCAGCGCCTGGCTGACGACTTCGGCGAGCCCCACCCGGACGGCGTCCGCATCGGGACCAGCATGACCCGGGACGAGCCGGCCCGGCTGACCGGCGTGTCCCGTCAGACCGTGTCTGAGAACCGCTCGGCCTGAAAGGATGAAGGACGACTGCCATTGGACGGTTGGCGTATCGTCCTGCGACCTGCGGTCGTCGCTTCCTGAAGGCCAACCATTTAGCTTGGTTGGCCTTGCCGACCGATTATTGATCGGCGATTGTAGGCAAACTGAAACCCATTTTGAAAGATCGTGCCGTATCGGGCTCCAGCCGCCTTAAACCGACCCACGATTACCATGGCGGATGCTTTTTCCATTTAACCGGGACCAGGCGGGTGGAAAAGCGCCAGCTTGTGGCATATCGATTTTTTTGCGGCACTCTAGTTCGGCCAATGGCGTTGACGGGGCGGCCCGGCAGGGGCTGTACCCAGCTTGACATAGGCAAGTAGTTGCGGTATCGTTCGAGGGTTAAAAGCTTCTCTCGCTCATCAACTGGGGGTGGCGCTGTGGGTTCATAACCACGGTGCATGCGTTGCACGTTTGTTCGGGAGTTGGCGCGTAGTCGTCTTACAGAAGCGGCATTACCTGTTTAGAGTATTCAAACGCCCCTCCGTGTGCTCACCACTGGATCCTGGGGACTATCGTTTGCGCTTCTGGCGGATTTGATCGAGAGGATTTCTCACCCAATGGCAATGAAAATTTACGTCGGCAACCTGACCTTCCAGACGACGAGCGAAGATCTTCGTGCGTTGTTCGCCCAGGTTGGCGCCGTCGAGACGGCCAAAGTGGCCGAAGACCGGGAAACGGGCCGTTCACGCGGTTTCGGCTTCGTTGAGATGTCCTCTCGTGAAGACGGCGAAGCGGCCATCACCCGTTTCCACGGTCAAGACTTCCAGGGTCGGGCTCTGACCGTCAACGAAGCCCGGCCTCGTGAAGAGCGTGGCTCCACCGGCGGTGGTGGCGGCGGTCGTGGCGGTTACGCCGGCAGCGGCCGTTCCAGCTGGTAGGCTGCTTGCTCCTTTAATGGTGTAAAAGAAGGCTTCCGGCACCGACAAGGTCGCCGGAAGCTTTTGTCGTTAACACTCAGTCGAAAGGAAGTGCCATGGGTACCGAGCTAGCGGATACACGGGTGACCTTGTCCAAGGGTCAGTTTCTGCAGATTTTTCGCTGGCACAAGCAGTTGCCTCTCAAAGGACTGGCGACCTTGACCGGTATCAGTGTTGGCGAGTTGGCGACTCTCGAGCACGACCAGCAGGCCCAACCGGCAGGCTCGACCGCCAATGGCGATCGTTTGGCCGAACTGTTGGGTTGTACCAACGGAATGTGGGAGCGGGTCGGCATCGATCCCGGATTTCCCGGGACCTCGGGACCGGCTTCGCCCGGCAAGGCGGCCCCCAAAGCACCCAGCACCTTTGCCGAACAGATCAACCGGATCTCGGCGATGCCGGAAAGCTTCCGGGCTCGTCAGCTCCAGGTTATTCAAAAGGAGCTCGGCTACATCGACGTCTAGACCGTGCGCATCAGCGTGCGTGTCTGACGGAGAAACGCCACAAAAGGGTGATCCGACTGCCTGTCACCAGGCAGTCGGAT
>JACMPN010000362.1 GCA_014377495.1 Candidatus Sericytochromatia bacterium | reverse complement strand
TGGTCGGCCGGTTGCTGGAAATGGGCCAGATCACCCAAGACGAGGCCTCCGTCCACCCGCAGCGCAACCTGATTTATCGCTCGCTCGGTGCCTATCCGACCGTGGAAGTCGACTGTTACGTGCGTTCGATCAACCCGAACGATCGGATCCTGCTATGTAGCGACGGCTTGGCCGAACACGTCACCGACGAGGAAATCCACCGCATCGTCATGGCCCAGTCGGATCCCCGATTGGCGGTCCGTCATCTAGTCAATCTCGCCAACCAGCGGGGCGGCGAGGACAACATCACCGTCGTCCTTTTCCAGATCGAAGAGGTGCGCTGACCGTGTGCTACCATATGATTGGATTTGACCGCCTCCCGAAAGGATTTGCAGTCCTATGAGCTGTCCGCATTGCCAAGCGGCTGTCACCGACGATTGCCGTTTTTGCTCCCAGTGCGGGCGATCCATCCTGGACACGCCCACCGCCGCCAAACTGGTGATCACGCGCGGCCCCCACCCGGGCCGGGAATTCGTTTTGGACTCGGCGCTGATCCAAGTCGGTCGTTGGGATCCGGATGGCGGAGCCTTCCCCGAGGTCGATCTGACCAACGACGACAACGAAGCCAAGATCTCCCGGCGGCATGCCCGCATCACCTGCAAGGACAACCAGTTCTTCATCGAGGACACCGGCAGCCTCAACGGCACCTTCGTCAACCGCGGCGCCCGCCTGCTGCCCGGCGAGCCCTGCCAGGTCAATGACGGCGATGAGATCATCCTGGGCAAGACCTTTTTCAAATTCATCGGCCCCCAGAAAAACGGCAACGGTCGCAGCGCCTGAGCCGGAGTTGACCCTTGTCCAAGCACTTGATCCCACCCGTCGTCGTCGCCGGTGGTGGCGCCGCCGGGATGATGGCGGCGATCGCCGCCGCTGAAAGCGGCGCGCCTGTAACGTTGCTCGAAAAAACAGGCCGCCTGGGCTTCAAGATCCGCATTTCGGGTGGCGGGCGTTGCAACATCACCAACGCCCTATCCGAGCCCAATGCCCTGATCACGATGTATCCCGGCCATGGCCGCTTCCTGCGGGATGCCCTGCGGCAGTACCCGCCAGCCAAGATCCTCGACCTCCTGCACCGCCACGGCGTCGCCACCAAGGTCGAGGCACCCTACGACAAGATCTTCCCCGTCTCCGACCAGTCGCAGGACGTCATCGCCGCCCTCGAAGCGGAAATGCGCCAACTCGGCGTCGTCGTCCGCCTGAACACCGCCGTCCGGGGCATCCACCTCCCCGATGACCGTGCGGCTGGGTTTCGTCTCGCGGATGGGGGCCTCTCGCACGCCGGTGCCGTCGTCCTGTGTACCGGCGGCAAATCCCTGCCCCGCTCGGGTTCCACCGGAGATGGCTACCCCATGGTCGAAGCGTTGGGCCATCAGGTGACGCCTCTCTTCCCATCGCTCGTACCACTGAAGGTGGCGGGCTTACAAAGTCTGGCCGGTGTCGCTCTGCGGAACGTCGAAGGCTCGGTCTGGGTCGGCGGCAAACAGGCGGATCGGCCCTGGCGCGGGGATTTGCTCTTCACCCACACGGGCCTGTCGGGCCCGATCGTCCTGCAACTCAGCCGGGCCGCGGCCGCAGCCGTGGATGCCGGCCAACAGGCGCAAATCCGCATCAACCTGCTGCCTGACCTGGATCAGGCGGCAGTCGATCAGATGTTGCAGGCTGTGTGGCAGGATCGCGGACGCCAGCAGTTGAGCTCGGTGCTGCACGACTGGCTGCCGAAATCCGTCGTGCCGGTGTTTTTGGCCTTGGCCGAGCTGCCGGGTGACCGCAAAATTGCCGAACTCGGCCGGCCGGCCCGCCTGACCCTGTTGCAACGCCTGCGGGGCTGGCCGTTCGACGTCACCGGCTGGCAGTCCTTCGACATTGCCGAAGTGACGGCAGGCGGCGTGGCGTTGACCGAGGTCAACGCCAAAACGATGGCGTCCAAGATCGTCGCCGGGCTGTATTTTGCCGGCGAGATCCTCGACGTGGACGGCTATGTGGGTGGTTACAACTTTCAGGCCGCCTGGTCGACGGGGCATGTCGCCGGCAAGCAGGCTGCTGCCTACGTGAAAGCCTTGTCCGAAAGCGCCCCATAGGCGATATCGGTAATCGGGCCTCAGGGGATCAGCGTCCGATCGAACATCACGGGAGCACATCCTTACGGCTGCTGTGCGGGCGCCAGCCCGTGTTATGCTGCCAGCCCACGATTCATAACCCAAACGAAACGAGTGGAGTGTCATACATGGCAAAAATCAAGGTACTCAATCCGGTCGTTGAGCTCGACGGCGATGAAATGACCCGGATCATCTGGCAATTCATCCGGGAAAAGTTGATCCTGCCCTATCTCGACATCGACCTCAAATACTATGACCTCGGCATCGAATCTCGCGATGCCACCAACGATCAGGTCACCATCGATTCGGCCATGGCGATCAAGCAGTATGGCGTCGGCGTCAAGTGCGCCACCATCACGCGGGACGAATCGCGTGTGACGGAATTCAACCTCAAAGAGATGTGGAAATCGCCCAACGGCACCATCCGCAACATCCTCGACGGCACCGTCTTCCGGGAGCCGATCATCTGCAAGAATGTGCCCCGCCTCGTGCCCGGATGGACCAAACCGATTGTCATCGGCCGTCACGCCTTCGGCGACCAGTACAAGGCCACCGACTTCGTCATCCCCGGCGCCGGCAAGCTGACGATGAAATTCGAGGGTGCCGACGGCAAGACCATTGAACGTGACGTGTTCAACTTCACCGGCGGCGGCGTGGCCATGGGCATGTACAACGTCGACGAGTCGATCCGCGGTTTTGCCCGGTCCTGCCTGGCCTACGGCTTGGCAAAGACCTGGCCCGTGTACCTCTCGACGAAGAACACGATCCTCAAGGCTTACGACGGCCGCTTCAAGGACATCTTCCAGGAGATCTTCGACGCCGAGTTCAAAGCCAAGTTCGACGCAGCCGGTATCACCTACGAGCACCGTCTGATCGATGACATGGTCGCCGCCGCCCTCAAGTGGGAAGGTGGTTTCGTCTGGGCCTGCAAGAACTATGACGGCGACGTCCAGTCCGATACCGTCGCCCAAGGCTTTGGGTCGCTCGGCCTGATGACGTCCGTACTGCTCAGCCCGGACGGCAAGACCGTCGAAGCCGAAGCTGCCCATGGCACGGTGACCCGGCACTACCGGGAGCACCAGAAGGGCAAGGAGACCTCGACGAATCCGATCGCCTCGATCTTTGCCTGGACCCGTGGTCTGTTCTACCGTGGGCAGTTTGACAACACGCCCGAGGTGATGAAGTTCGCCACGACCTTGGAGCAGGTCTGCGTCGAGACCGTTGAGTCCGGCCACATGACCAAGGATCTGGCAATCCTGATCAGCAAGGAACAGCCCTGGCTGACCACCACCCAGTTCCTGACCAAGCTGGATGAGAACCTGCGGGCCAAGATGGGCCTGGCAGCCGTCACGGTCTAACCGCCGAACACCGTCATCCGTCGCAGTTGGGTGAACAACCCGCCCCGATTGCTGTTGTAACGCAGCGACCGGGGCGGGTTGTTTGTCGCCAGGAGCAAGCCCTGGGTTTCGTTAGGGCTGTGCCCCATCTGCTCCGAGGGCCAATTCACACCACCAGACTTTTTCCACCTCACCTCCCACCGGCCCGGGGGAGGAACTGGCATCGCCGCAAATTGGGGTTGGGGCGGCCCATGGCGGCCCCAACCCCATGTGCTAAAACCGGGACATGCAGGCAATGACCGCATCGGCGTATGCCTTCGTCCCGACGGCCGTGGGATCGTTCGGGGTCGGCCTCAGGTCATACGTGACGGTCTTGCCTTCCTTAATGACCTCGGAAATGGCCCGCTCCAGCTTGTCGGCTGCTGCGGTCTCGCCGATGTCCCGCAGCATCATGACGCCGGAAAGCATCATCGCTGTGGGGTTGACCTTGTTGAGGCCCTTGTACTTCGGGGCCGTGCCGTGGGTCGGTTCGTAGACGGCCCCGTTGTCGCCAATGTTGGCGCCTGGGGCGACGCCCAGACCACCGACCAGTCCGGCCCCGAGGTCGGAGACGATGTCACCGTATAGGTTCGGCAGCACCAGCACGTCGTACCGTTCGGGCTTCTGGACCAATTGCATGCACAGGTTGTCGACAATGCGCTCTTCGAAGGCGATCTGCGGATAGTCCTCGGCGATGCGCATGCCGGTATGCAGCCATAGGCCGTCAGTGAACTTCATGATGTTTGCCTTGTGGACGAGCGTCACCTTTTTGCGGTCATGCTTGATGGCGTACTCGAAGGCGTAGCGGATGATCCGCTCGGAGCCCCGGATCGAGATAGGCTTGATGCTGATCCCCGAGTCGTGGGCGATCTTCTTGGGCTGCATGCCCTCGAGTTGCTCGATCAGCTTCAGCGTCTCGGGCTTGCCCTCTTCGAACTCAATGCCGGCGTACAAGTCTTCCGTGTTCTCACGGACGATGACGATGTCGACTTCTTCAGGCTTGTAGCGGGTCCTGACGCCGGGGTAGATCTTGCAGGGACGGACGCAGGCGTAGAGGCCCAAAGAATGTCGTAACGCCACGTTTACAGACCGAAAACCAGTACCGACCGGAGTGGCGATCGGCCCCTTGAGGGCAATCTTGTTGCGACGCACCGACTCGAGAGTCTCCTCGGGCAGCGGCGTGCCTTCAGTCTCCATCACGTCGATCCCGGCATGGCGGACTTCCCAGTCGATCTGGACGCCCGTGGCATCGATACAGCGGCGGGTCGCTTCTGTCAGCTCCGGGCCGGTGCCGTCGCCAGGAATCAATGTAATCCGATGGACCATCTAGAATCTCCTCCCAAGCCTGTCTGCCGCAGCAAGAACCAGAGTCTCGGCGACTACCACTCCCGTATGTACATGTGAATCGCCAGAGCCTGGGGTGCGGTCAGATCCACCCCGATGGGGCGACCGATGACGCTGCGACACCGACGTGCCACGGCATCCGCAAGCAGCCCGGGAGTCAGCAGCTTGTGGGTCAGGCGTGGTGCCCAGGCCCCCTGGGTGGCGTCCCCGTGGCACGAGGCACATCGGGCGGCGTACAGCTTGATGCCGGAATTCCGCAGATTGGTGCGGGCGGCTTCGTCTTCCGGAGGCGCCAGCGACCCGCGCTGCAAGGCACATCCCACCAGGACGGCGGACAAGACCATGATCACTCGGGTCCACATATGCGACGCCTCCGTGATGCCTGACGTTTCCTGCCCAGTATACCCCCATCATTCCAGCTCAGTCAGAGTGACCAGCCCCCTTCTGTCAGCCGACAGTCTTAGGAAGGTGCCGCCGGCGTTTTCCAGTACGCTTCCGGCGCCTTGCACGTAACGGCGCATAGGCGCCACGGACCGCCCCTGCGGCGGATGAGGACCGATCATGCCACGAGGCGTCACGCTATTTCGCGTTGCCGGCATCCCCATCCGGGTCGATCCCTCCTGGCTGATCATCGCCGGGCTGATCGTCTGGACCCTCTCCGTCGCCTACTTTCCCCAGGTCGTCCCGGGCCTCAGGCCCAGCAGCTACTGGATCGTCGGCAGCCTCGCCGCCCTCGGCTTTTTCGCCTCCGTCCTGCTCCACGAGCTCAGCCATGCCTTGGTCGCCCTGCACTACCGTCTCCCGGTCAGGGCCATCACCCTCTTCATCTTCGGCGGCGTCTCCGAAATCACCGAAGAACCCCAGCGGCCCGGCATCGAATTCCGGATGGCCGTCGCGGGGCCCCTGGCCAGCTTCGCCATCGGCGCCACGGCCTATCTGATCGCCTGGCTCATCACCCAAGGTGGTCCCCTGTCGATCCCCGGCCAGTTGGCCGAAGCCGGTTTCGGGTACCTGGCCACCATCAATGTGCTGCTCGGGCTCTTCAACCTGATCCCCGGCTTTCCCCTCGATGGCGGTCGCATGCTCAGGTCAGCCATCTGGCGCTGGAAAGGCGATCTCCGCCTCGCCACCCGCTGGGCCAGCTATGGCGGCAAGGCATTTGCCGCCATTCTGATCACCCTCGGCCTGACGGCCCTGGTCAACGGCGCCGTCATGCAGGGGCTCTGGTACGGATTCATCGGCCTTTTCCTCTGGCAGGCAGCCGACACGGCTTACACCCAGCTGGTCATGTCCGAGACCCTGCGCGGTCTCCGGGTCGGCGACCTGATGAGCCGGCCGGCCATCGCCGTGCCCGCCGATCTGTCCATCACCCGGTTCGTCGATCAGTTCATCTTTCGCCAGCGTCATACGGGGTATCCGGTCGTTGTCGACGATCGTCCCATCGGCCTCATCACCCTGCAACAGGTACGACAGGTCCCCAATGAGCGCTGGAATCAGCTCACCGTCAGCGACATCATGGTCCCGCTCCGTGATCCGCTCAGTCCGGACGACGATCTCGCGGTCGCCATCCAACGCCTGACCGAGGCCGGCCAGAGCCGCTGGCCCGTCGCCGAACACCACCGCCTGGTCGGAGTGATCAGTCTGAGCGACCTTGCCGTTGCCATCGAGCGGGCCCCGCTGGCACAGCGCCGGGCGGCCTAGGCCCGGTCTTGCCGTTGGCACTGTGTCATCGGCCAAACGACGAAAAGGCAGGCAGAACGGGCCCCCTCTCGTTCCGCCCTCCGCCGATGATCAGTTGAACCGGTCATCGGAACTCATACTGACTTACGGCAGGGTAGTCACCGTCATCGTGGGGCTCGTGACCATACCCTGGCTGCCCATGTAGGCGATGGCCCGACAGTTGTACTTCGTCGCCGGCCGCATCCCCGTGATCGTGTAGCTGTGCTGCACCGTCGACGGGGACCACGGCGAACGGCCACTGGTGCCATTGCCTGCCCACTCCACATAGCCGTAGGTCGGCGTCGTCGTCGTCCAGTTCACCGTGACCCGATCACGGGCCAGGCCGCTGGTCGACAGGGCTACGAACGGCGCCGGCAAGGTGCCGGCCCCTGGTGTCGGCGTCGTGCTGGCCGTCGGCACCGGCCGGGGTGTGGCGGTAGCCGTGGGCACCGGCACCGGGGTGGCGGAGGCGGTCGGTGCCGGCACCGGGGTGGCTGAACGGGTCGGTGCGGGCATCGGGGTCCCTTCGAGGGCAGCCATCGCCCGGACCAGGTTCAGGCGTTTGACCGTACCGCCGAAACCGGTGACGGGGTCACCACTGGACACCAGGGCCTGCCGGACTTCGGCCGCCGTGGCACTTGGCTTCAGTGAGAACAGCAGGGCGGCGGCGGCAGCCACGTGCGGCGAGGCCATGCTGGTGCCGCTCATGCTCTTGTATACACCTGCCGACGTGCTGAGGATGCTGACGCCCGGTGCCGCGATCGTTGTGTTGGCACCGTAGTTGGAAAAGCTGGCCCGCTGATCCTTTTGATCCGTGGCACCGACGGCGAGTACCGACTTGTAGCCTGCCGGGTAACTCGGCTGGGTGGTGTTGCTGTTGCCGGCGGCGGCGACGACCAGCGTTCCGGCAGCGGAAACCTTGTCGACTGCCTGTTCGAGGACCTGTTCACTCTCCGTGCCGCCGAGACTGAGATTGATCACCTTGGCGCCCAGTTGCTGCGCCTTGATGATCCCGTCCGCCACATCGGCGAGGCTGCCGGAACCGTCCTTGCCGAGCACCCGTACGGCCAGGACTTTACAGCCGTAGGCCATCCCGGCGACTCCGAGGCTGTTGTTCGCCGTGGCGGCGATCGTACCGGCCACGTGGGTGCCGTGGCCGAATTCGTCCTGCGGCACGTTGTCGTTTTCGACCAGATCCGGCCCCCGGACGATCTGCCCGTTCTTCAGATCCGGATGCGTGTCATCCACACCGGAGTCAATGACGGCCACAAGCACGTCGGCCCGACCCGTCGTTTTGTCCCAGGCCGCAGGCACTTGAGCCTTGGCAAAGCCCCACAGTTGGCCATACTGGGAATCGTTGACCGTCGCCAGGGCATGCACCCGGCTGTTCGGTTCGGCAAAGGCGACGGCACCATCCTGACGCAGGCGGTCGAGCACGACCTGCAGGGGCTCACCGTTCAAGGGATAGACCCGGGTCTTGGGCAGCAGCATCGCCCGACCAGCCGGCATGGCCATGGACAGGACCCGTCCGGCCTTCAGCTGGACGATGACCGAGGTGACAGCCTCAGCCGGCTCCTGGCTTTGAATCTGAAACGGTTGTGAGACGAGGGCAGGCATCGGGGCAGAGCAAGCGCTCAGCATCAGGGCAATCACACCGAGACGCAGATGTTGGTGGCGATGAATGGTCATAGTGGCTCCTCAGATTTTTCGATAGGCCGTGAACCGTGTGGGCCAGACAGGGCGCCGTATCGCAGACTTCAGATTGGCCCATGCAAGATGACAGGCGGATTTCCAGTCTCCCTTACCAGACCGTAGGGCTTATCTACTCGCTTAGGCCAATTCTGCATATGGCGACCACAGAAGCCAATACCCCCTAAGCAAGCACCTGACTGCCATTGCGCCAGCAACCGTCGCTCAAACCAACGAACCAAGCGGCATGCCGCCATTTCGTAACGAAGCACGAAGAACCTTGCCCGAGTGTGACGATTTGGCCTCGCCGTATGGCCCGAACGGTGGCCCTGTAGGCCTTTCCAAGCTATCGAAAAGGGCCCCCACCTAAGCGCAGGCCCACCACCAAAGCGATGACGCCTACTCGTTGAACACCCTTGGCGCCGGCGCCCCTCGGGCCGTGCCGGTTTGCCGGGTCGCAGGCGCCCTGCCAGGGTCCCGTGTAACGCAACGTGATCATCGGCGGGTCTGCCCGCGGGTAGAATGGCTCATGCGTTTAATTGGATTGACCGGCGGGATCGGGACTGGCAAGAGCACGGTGGGTCACATTGCGGCTGAGGCCGGTGTGCCGGTGACCGATGCCGATGACCTGGCCCATGCCACCACCGTCGTTGGCGGACCTGCCTACGAGGCTGTGATCGCAGCCTTTGGCCCGACGATCGTGGCATCGGACGACAGTATCGACCGACGTCGACTCGGTGACATCGTCTTTGCGGACCCGGAGGCACTACAACGACTGAACGCCATCGTCCACCCGGCAGTGCGCCACCTGATGTTCACCCAGATCGAGCAGTGGCGTCAGTCAGGGGTCACCGCGGCCATCGTGATCATTCCTCTTCTCTATGAGTCCGGCCTGGCGGGCCTGTTCGATGAGGTCTGGGTCGCCAGCTGTCCGCCTGACGTCCAACGTCAGCGTGTCCAGCAGCGGGATGGCTTCGCAATGACCCACGTCGAGGACCGCATCAGGGCTCAGATGCCGCTGGCACTCAAAGCGGCCAGAGCGGATCAGGTCATCGATACCGGCGGCGACCATGCCAGCGTGGCGGCACAAGTGACCGCGCTACTCCAACGCACCAAGGAGACGACATGAAACCGTGGATCCCGACGACCACACAGGTGGCCTGGACCTTGAGCGCCACCTGTGTAGCCTGGACCCTGACGGCGGGCGCCAGCCCCCAGGACTTTGTCGACCTGATACCCCAAGAAGAGGCGGCAACAGCCGTGTTGCGCGTCGTCGGCGCCGGCATTATCAACGGCTACCCGGACCACACCTACCGGGGATGGAAACCGGTGAGCCGCTACGAACTGATCGCCAGCACGATCAAGCTGCTCCCCCAGGCACCGCCGGCTGTGACAAGCGTGCCGTCGGCCGTCGTCTCGGACGTCGCCGCCACCCATTGGGCCTATCCCGCAGTCTGTCAACTGGGCCAGCGGGGCCTCGGTCAGCAGCTCTGGTCCGATGGTTTCCTCGCCGGCGACAAGCCTGCGACCCGGTTCGATCTTGCCTATCTCGCCACCCAGACCCTGCAGGCCTGGGCCCTGCCCGGGGGCAATGCTCCGGGCGTACTGCCTTACACGGACGTGACGGCAGGCCACTGGGCGACGCCGGCAGTCCGGCAGGTCCATGATCTGGGCCTGATGGACGGGTTGAGCAAAGACCAGTTCGGGGGCGAGGAAACCATCGACCGGTATCAGCTCGCCGTAGTCCTCGATCGGTTGATGGCAAGGGTCCCCATCGTCAAAGCGCCGTCCCCCGCAGCCAACCCCGTCAAATCCCCCAGTCCGGCGCTGACCAGTGCCGTGGACGCTGCTGCGGCCGTTTCGCCGTCTCCGACGCCTGCCGCCACGCCGACTCCAAAACCGACGGCCAAGCCGACCCCGAAACCGGTCAAACCGTCAGCGAAGCCAAAACCCAAGGCGACGGTCAAACCCGGCAAACCGCCAGCCAAGCCCATCGCAAAAATCAGCCGGACATCCGTCAAACCCGGCCGTCCTGCCCCCAAACCGACGCCAAAACCAAGCCGCCGGCCTTGACGGCCTCGTTGACCCGCTGATCCGGGATGCGGGTGGAATTGGCGTGGACACGCACGCTTCCAACCGCCTTCACAAAGTGTTTAAAACGGCGCAGACCTAGCAAAACCGGCTTATTGGGCCTTTTTACCCGTCACCGTCCCCTTGCTCTTGATCGTCCTGATTCGGGATAATCCCGCCATCGTTGTGGAAAGCAAGAGGCGCGTCACAAGGCAATG
>JACMPN010000361.1 GCA_014377495.1 Candidatus Sericytochromatia bacterium | reverse complement strand
GGGGAACCCAGCCCACGCGCGCCACCCACCCCCTTGCGGGCAGAAAAAGAAAGGGCCCCCCCCGGGGCGCGGGGGTCGACCCCTTTCTTTTCGCTGTGGCCTAGACCTTGAGTTGGCTGTCGGGGATGCTGTCTTTGGTCTGGAAGGCCTCGATCGTCACCCGGTGGATGGGCTTCTCGGCATCGGCGCCAAAGAACTCCCAGAGCTTGACCTGGTTGGTGATCGGATCGAACCCGAGGTGCTCAAACTGGATGTCCGGGTCGAGACTGTTGGTCCCGCTGCAGGTGACCTTGAGGATATGCACCTCGGCGCCGCCGACCGTCGTTTTGCCGATCAGTTCAAACGTGTAGCTCGGGTCCGCCAGGCGCTTGGCAATGGCGTACAACTCGACGTTCGTCGGGGCATAGCCGTTCGGCGAAACGATCTGCGTGTCCGTTGCCGGAAAATCCTTGGTGAGAAAGCTCAGCGCGCCGGCGGGTCGCACGGTCACCGTGTTGGCACCGACCACCCAGCCGAGTTTGACGCCGACGTTGGCCGGTTTGTAGTGCTGGAGGACGTCGAGCTTCACCCGGCCGTTTTTGACGCCCAAGATGTGGATCTTGTTGTTGTAGGGCTTGCCGTCTTTTTTGCCCGTTTCTTCCTTGATGACCATGGCGTCGTAGGCGGGTGCATCGGCCATTTGCGCAATCACCTTGGCGGCGATGTCGGCGGCACTCGGCGTGGCGGCAACGGGCTTGCTGCTCACAACGGTTCCCGGCTTGGCGGCAGCGGGCTTGCTGCTCACAACGGCCCCCGGCTTGGACTGTGTGGAGGCGGACGCCTGAGCGGTGGACTTCTTCATCGGCTTGGCTGCGGGTTTGGCGGTCGGAGCAGGATCCATGACGTCGGCCGGTGACGATGCCTTGACCGCCGGTGTGGTTGGCGGACAGTACGACGCCCCGACCGCGACTTGGTTTCCGCTCTCCGCACCGCACCCGACCATCAGGCTGATCGGCACTAACATGGTCGCCAGGGACGCCAGAACCCGCTTGCTCAATCCGTACATGTCAGTTCCCTCAAACGCAGCATCATCACGACTTGGCTGGTGCCCGCGTCAGCGGGCGAGCGGTGTTCGCAGACTTCGCGTGCGAGAGGAGCGCGGGTCGGCGTCGGGGTCATCGCCAAAGGAGGCGGTGGCGGTTCTTCCGTCGAGCACAGCGTGTACCCCCCCTTGCCACTGATGTCGGTCGGCCCAGCGAATGTGACACTCACATTCCGATGATTGGCTAAGCTTTGGTTATCATAGCATTGTCGCCTCCTTAGCAAAAGTGAGTAAGCGCAACTTCTCAGTTTTTTTTATCTACGCACTGCGTCAAAATGAGTAGTGATCGGCCCTTGCCTTCTGTGCGGACGCCCAAACGCAGACCCCTGCCCGGGCTAAGATGCAGGCATCGATGGCGCCGGGCGGGGGTCTGTTTGGCAGGTTATGCCGAGGTGATTAGAAGAGGCTGGGTTTTACCAGTTCAAAAACACGTGCTTGGCGGCTGGTGGCATTTTCGACGATCCGCACCGGACCGACGCCAGGCGCCCAGGTCACCTCTCGCTGGAAAGCGGCAAAGCCCTGGCCGCTGGTGGCCATCCGGACTTTGATGCAGCCGGCGTAGGTCTGCCCGCCGACGGTGGCGTCGGCGGCCACGGGGCTTTGCATGATCTGGAAGTAGCCGGTATTGCCCTGGCCAGGGTTGTAGCCCCATTCCTGCGGCTTGTCCGTCGGGGTACCCAGGAGCGGGGTACCGAGTTTCGGCAGGGTCGGGTCATAGGAACGGAACAGCCCGCTGGGGTACCGTTCGACAGTGAACTTGATGGTCTTGCGGCCCGTCTCCGTGCGCTGGATCTCGGCGATCGTTACGATGCCGGGACCCGAGCGGTTCGGGCGTTCGATCAGCTGGGTGATCGTCTCGGTGCGGGTCTCGCCGGCCGTTTTGGCGGCCACGTTCACATAACGCCACGTGACGCCGAAGGTGAGCGGGAACAGTTCGGCCGCTGCAGGCGTCGGCGCTTGGGGATCTAGCGGTGCCACCGGCGCGTCCGGTCCGCTGGGGACAGGGGCGATCTGGGCGATCATCGCCGGCCGGACGACGCTGCTGTGACCGGTCAGACTCGGGACGGCACCGCAGGCCGCCTGGCTGATGGCCAGCAACGACAGTATCGCTGCCTGCCGGAAGGGATTAACTTGAGTTTTTATTATCCTTGTCATAATCTTATCTTAATCCTTGGGGGGGATCCTGGCAAGCATTTTGTGAAAGCGACGGGCCAGAGCGCCGCCTAACCGGCGACCTGGCAGAGAACCAGGTCCGGCAGGCCACAGGGTGCACAGACGGTGTATGCTGCTGGCGGATTTCGGGGGTTGTTGAATGATCCAACGGGTGAGTGTGGTGAGTGTCTGGAGTCCGCTGGTTGCCATATGTGTGGCCAGTTCGGTCGCTTTGAGTGGTGCCGGTGAGCCGTCTCCCGCCAGGCTGCCGCCAGTGCCGCTGCCCACAGGCCTGCTCGGCACGCCTTCGGCCCAGCCGGCTGCGGGCAGCGGTGCGGCCGCCGTGCCCGGCTTGCGATCACCCACGATGACCCCGGCCTCCGGCAGTGGATCGGCTACAGCACCCTTGCCTGCAGCGTCGCTGCTCGGTGTCGGAGCGCCGTCTGCCCCGGCGATTCCTGCCGCCGGCTCCAGCGTCTCGGCAGTGCCGGCACCTGTACCCCGGCTGACTCCCGTGCCCCCGCCGCTGCCGAATGCACCGGCGCCGGCCCAGGTCGCCGAGCCCCCCGGCAAACAGACGCCCCTGCACATTGAGGGCGACACGGCCCGTTACGACCGGAAAAACAAGATTGCCCTCGCCTCGGGTCACGTGCTGATCCAACAGGAGGACATGACGATCACGGCGGCGGATGCGCAATACGACGAGAATGCCAAGACGTCCTACGTCAACGACGCCGTCAAAGTCGTGCAACTCGACAAGAAGACGGCCCGACGCACTGTGATCAACGCCTTCCGGCTGACGGCCTTCCATGAAGAGAAGCGGATCATCATGGAACAGGACGTCAAACTGGATCGGGAGGCCGATCCCAAACCGCCGCCGAATCAGGCCAAGCCCGTCAGCAAAATCGAAAAACGCAAACGGGTGGAAGCCGCCCTGCAACGTTCCCACACGGTGATCACGGCCCAGGAGATGGAGTACTGGACCCGCCGCAAGGATGCCACCTTCGTCGGCAACGTCGTCGTCACTCAGCCGGAAAAACGGGCCACCGCCGATCGGGCGACGATGCTCGACGGTCCCGGCACGATCACCCTCGAGGGCAAGGCCCACATGGAGCAGATCCGGGGTGACTGGCTGCAGGCCGCCAAGGTCATCGATGCCGGCAAGAAGCCGGATCCCGAGCTGCAGCGGGCCTTGAACAACAAGGCGGTGATTGATGCCGATCTGATCGTCATGGACCAGCACACGAATGACCTGCAGGCCCAGGGCAACGTCAAAGTGACCCAGAAGGGCCGGGTGGTCGTGGCCGACCGGGCCACTTACAGCGAGACGAACGGGATGATCACGCTGGTCAGCAACGTGCGTCTGCAGCGTGAAAACGGGGATTGGCTCAAAGCGGACAAGGCGACCGTCGACACCCGCCGGGATCATTTTGATGCCGTCGGTGTGGAAAAGCAGGTCGAGTCCGTCTTCACGGTCGATGAATCGCCGGTACCGCAGGCCCCGCCGGCGAAGCCTCAGGCACCCGTCGGCACGCGTCCGCCCACGCCGGTGTCCCGGCGTCCCTAGCCATTCAGGCGCCCAGTGCGTGCGGCTCCCATGCACCGGACGACGGGCAGCCCGGTTTCGGCAGGATGAATTCCGCCCGGCAGGCCGGTGGCGGTCACTGAAACCGCCAAGGATGAGCGTGCTATCCTATGGACTGCCGTACGTGCACAGGGCGGCTGAAGAAGGCTAAACCGGTGTCTATTCCTTTCGTTCAACCCGTCGGCAACTTCGTTCGCGAAACCGGACGGATCGGACTTTTTTGCCGAGAGATCGTCCACGCCGCCACCCGCCGGCCATTTTTTGGCGGCGAGTTGACGACGTCGATGCGGCGGATCGCTTTTCAGTGCCTGCTGCCCGTGGTCGCCGTCGTCGGACCGACCGGCATGGTCATGGCCCTGCAGAGCCTGAAGATCTTTGATTCTTTCGGTTTGCAGCGGTTGCTCAGCAGTCTGCTCGCTGAGGCGATGTTCCGCGAGTTGTCCCCGACGTTGACGGCGATCATGATCGCCGCCCAGGCCGGCTCGTCGATCGCCGGTGAGCTGGGCACGATGCGGGTCCAAGAAGAAATCGACGCCCTCGGGGTGATGGGAATCAACCCATTCCAGTTCCTGATCATCCCCCGCATGCTCGCCTTGGCCCTCATGTGCCCGCTGATCAATGCCATGGCCTGTTTTTCCGGGATGGCCGGTGGTTTCCTCGTGGCCGTCTTCCTCAAAGGGCTGAACGCCGGCGTTTTCTGGGCGAACATGCTGAATTTTCTGACCCTCTCTCACATCTGGAGCGGCGTGCTGAAGGCCTCGATCTTCGGCATCGTCGTCGGGATCATCGCCTGCTACAAGGGCTACAACGTCACCGGCGGCGCCCTCGGCGTCGGTCGGGCCGCCAACGAGACGGTCGTCCACTCGATTTTGCTGATCGTTGTCCTCAACTACTTTCTGACCAGCTTTCTGCTGGTTGCGTTGGGCTGAGCCGATGGAGTGGGTCGGACGTCTCGGGGGCGGTGTTCAGCGTGCGGTCGGCGGTTGGCTCGGCGAGATCGGGCGGATCGGTTTCTTTTTCCTGAAAGTCATGCAGTGGCTGTTCATCCGGCTGCCGGACGGTCGCGAGGTCATCAGCCAGATGATCAAGATCGGTGTCGAGTCGGTGCCGGTCGTCGTCTTCGTCTGCATTTTCGTCGGTTCCAACGTGGCTTTGGTGGGTTATTCCATCTTCAAGGAATTCGGCGGGCAGGGCTTGCTGGGCATCTACGTGGGCGTCTCCTGCATCCGGGAGATGGGGCCGATCATCTGCGGGGCCATGCTGGCGGCGAAGCCGGGCACGGACGTGGCGGCGACCATCGCCACCATGCGGGTCAAACAGCAGATCGACGCCCTGGAGGTAATGGCGGTCAACCCCTACTGGTACCTGATGGTGCCCCGGTTCATCGCTTTCATGTTCGTCACGCCGGCGTTGATCATCTTTGCGGACTTTGCCTCGGTGTCGGCCGGTTACTGTGTGGCGGTCTTTCAATTAGGGGTCAATCCGGGCAATTTCATGGCCGACCTGGCCCAGTACACAACGACCCAGGACATCGTCAACGGCATGATCAAGGGCATGGTCTTCGCCGTGCTGACCTTCACAGTCAGCTGTTATGCCGGATTCCACTCCAAGCCGGGGCCCAAGGGCGTCTCGGAGGCCATCAACCGCTCGGTCGTCATCATCGCCAGTTCGGTCGTGCTGCTGGACTACTTTTTGACCGAAATCATGTACGGAGTGAAATAGTGACCCCCACTGAAGACCCCGTCGTCGAATTCCGCAACGTCAACAAGAGCTTCGGCTCCCAGCACGTGCTGAAGAACGTCTCCTGCAAGATCGTCCGCGGCAAGACCACCGTGATCATCGGGCCGTCCGGCACCGGCAAGTCCGTGTTCATCAAGCTGCTGGTCGGCCTGCTGCGGCCCGACTCGGGCAGCATCCTCATCGACGGTGTGGACATCACCAAGCTGCCCGAGCGGGACCTGTTCACCATCCGCAAAAAATTCGGGATGCTTTTCCAGGATGGGGCCCTCTTCGATTCGATGACGGTGTTCGACAACATTGCCTTTCCGATCCGCCAGCACACGAGCCTCACCGAAGAGGAAGTCAGCGACGCCGTCGCCAGCAAGCTCGCCCAGGTCGGTCTGCCTCATGCCCACCACAAGTTGCCCAGTGAGCTTTCCGGCGGCATGCGCAAGCGGGTGGGCCTCGCCCGGGCCATCGCCCTGGAGCCGGATATCGTCCTCTTCGACGAGCCGAACTCCGGCCTCGATCCCGTCATGTCCGACGCCATCGACAAGCTGATCCTGCGCATGCAGCAGGAACTGGGACTGACCTTCATCGTCATCAGCCACGACCTGCCCGGCACCTTTCAGATTGCCGATTACATTGGCATGCTGTTCAAGAGCGAGTTGATTGCGTTTGGGACGGCCGATGAGATTCGTCATGCCGACAACCCGATTCTCCAGCAGTTCTTCGCCCGCAGTGCCGAAGGCCCCATCCAAGTCGTCTAAGGAGCCGTACGTCCGACCATGAAAAAGACTTCTTCCGAAGTGGCCCTGGGCCTCTTTATCCTCGCTTCCGCCGGGCTGTTGGGCTACATGTCCCTGGCCGTCGGTGGCTTGCGGCTCGGCCATGGCCGGCACGTCTCGGCCGAGTTCGGCAATGCGGCAGGTCTCGTCAAGGACGCCGCCGTGATGATCGCCGGCGTCGAGGTCGGCAAGATCGAGAGCCTGACGGTCAAGCACGATAAAGCCCTGGTCAAGATCTTCCTGCGGGATGAGGCAAGCGTGCGCCAGGACGTCATTGCCGCGATCCGGGCCAAGTCGCTGCTCGGTGAAAAGTACTTGGAACTCCGGCCCCAGTCGGAGAGCGCCCCGATGCTGGAAGACGGCGGCACCATCGTCAAAACCGAGTTCCCGCTGGAGATGGATCAACTGGTCAACTCCGCCCGGCCGCTGATCGCTGCCATCGATCCGAAGGACATGACCAAGCTGGTCAAGACCGTGACGAAAATCGTCGACAAGTTCGATGCCGACAAGCTGGACATGAACAAACTGGCCCAGATCATCGACGACGGGTCGATCCTTGTCGCCAAGGCCCGGGTCCTGGCCACCGATCCTCAACTCGCCGCCGACCTCGGCCGGCTGCGGCGGACGGGGGTCAAGCTCGTCAACGAGCACGGCGACCAGATCGGCCGGATGATCGACGCCAACGAGAAGTTCATCACGGCCCTCGCCCCGGAGGCCAAGCACATTGCGGCCACGCTGCGTCGGGCGGACGACATCACCGCTCAGCTGGACCGCAAGTACCTGCCGCTCTTGGACAAGTGGGCCGTGACGGGTGAAAAGCTGCGGCCTACCGTCGAGCGGTTGCCCAGTGTGTTCAGCAAGATGGAGCCCGTGCTGGACAAGCTGCCGACGTTCTTCGTCAAGCTTGAGCCCGTGATGGACAAGTTGCCGGCCTTGGTCGGCAAGATGGATACCAGCCTGGACAAGATGCAGCCCCTGCTGCGCATGACCCAGGAAAAGGAACTGCGCCAGTTTATCCAAAAAGAGGGCATCCGCATCAACTTCTGGTAAATCCTAAATCCGTGTGATGGGGGCCGCTATGGCCACCCGCATCACACGGATTGGCGGTATTGTCTGGCAAACGAATGCTCTTGTGCCTGCGGTTCCCCTGAACGCGACACCTTCCGGCGGGGTGATGCGCACGCATGCCACAAAACAGGAACGCAACGACCTTGTGCCGCTGCAGCCACTCACGTCTTGGGCATGAACCGCCGCAACATGGCGATCTGCATGGAATCCATCAGCCGATCCGGCAGCCATTTGCGGGCCAAGGGGGTCAGGGCGGCGGTCAGCGTCACGGTATAGCGAGACTGCGGCCGCCGGGCCGTGGCAGCCTTTGCGATCACATCTGCCACTGCCTGGGCCGGCCGGCTGAACCGTTTGAAGTCCCGGCGTGACGATTCGATCATCTGATAGACGTGCGCATAGGGGCCTTCCGTGTCGTAGGGCCGATCCTCCGGCGTTCCCCACGACGCGGTTTCGAAGTTCGTTTCGATCGGGCCGGGCTGGACGACGCTGACGTGGATGCCGAATCCGGACACTTCAATCCGCAGGGCATCGCTGAGGGCTTCCAGGGCAAACTTGCTGGCGCAATAGATTCCCATGCCGGGCACCGACATCTCACCGGCCACCGAACTGATGTTGATGATCCGGCCCTGGCGCTGTTTGCGCATGACGGGCAGCACCAGTTGGGTGAGTTGCAGCATGCCGAAGACGTTCGTGGCGAACTGCTGATGCACCTTGTCCATGGGTACCTCTTCCACGGCGCCCATCATGCCGATGCCGGCATTGTTCACCAGGACATCGATGCGTGCTTCAGCGGCGACGATTGTTTCGACGACCTGACGGCATTGTGCAACATCGGTGATGTCCAGGGCGACGACCTGGATCTGCAGCCGCCGCCGGACGGCTTCATCGACGAGGTCCTGGGCTTTGGCAGGCGTCCGGCACGTGGCGTAGACCCGAAAACCCTTTTCAGCCAACGCGAATACAGCCGCTCGCCCGATCCCCGTGTTGCTGCCCGTGACGATCGCAATGGCTGGCATCCGTTTACCTCCCCCTGATCTTCATGCCGCAGTATCGGGCATATTTGGCTTTCACTTGGTCGCCGGATCGGCGATAATGGGCAGTGCGGTCACCCGCATGATGTTCCGTGTGGGGAGTGGCCTGCCATGTTTTTTCTGCCCCCCGCTATGTGCCCCGGTATGCTCCCCGGTCACCCCGCCATCCTGGCTTCCCTTGATCACGTCACCGCACGGCCTGCTGTGCGCATCATGACAAAGCCTGTCGTTTCGTCCAACGACGCGCTTCGCCTGTCCCTGTCGCGTCCAACGGCCTGGCCAGCATCAGGTGCGTTGCCTGTGCCGGATGGCGGATTCGGTCTGACCGATGCGCAAAAGCACCGTGCCGAGGCGCTGATCAGTCTCTTTGAAAACGGGACGCAGACCCTGCAGTACGGGTATGTCGAAAATCTCGGCGATGGACGGGGCTACACGGCTGGCCGTGCGGGTTTCACGACGGGTACCGGCGATCTGCTGCAGGTAGTCCGTGCCTATCGGGCGCAAATGCCTATGAATGCATTAAGCGGTTATTTGCCACGCCTCGAAGTGTTGGCCGCGGCCGAAAGTGACGATATCACCGGGTTGGACGGCTTGCCGGAAGCCTGGGCCTTGTCAGCCAAAGACCCTGTGTTCCGGCAGGCGCAGGACGCCGTCGTCGAACTCCAGTATTACCGTCCGGCGATGGTCGTTGCAGACGCACTGGGTCTGAGATCTGCCTTCGCTAAAACAGCCCTGTACGACGCCATCATTCAGCATGGCGACGGGGAGGACGCCGATGGGCTGCCGGCGCTGGTCGCGGCTACCAATCAGGCGATGGGCGGGTCACCCGATCAGGGTATCGATGAACAGGCCTGGTTGCGGACGTTTTTCAGCGTGCGCCGAGCCGATCTGGCCTTTGCCCACGATCCTGCGACAAGGGCGGTCTGGGCCGAGTCTGTCAGCCGTGTCGACGTGCAACGGGCGCTCCTGGACAGCGGCAACCTGAAAATGCAGGGGCCTTTGCACTTCCATTACCATGATGCCCTGGTGGACATCCCCTAGCGACGCTAGTCTTGGCCGCAGCCTTTCTGGCGATTCGCGGTACCCTTTCAACGGCAAAGCACGTTGCTTGGCGGTCGAAGGCGCGACAATGTGCCCTCGGGCGTCGAGCCTCGGATAGGATGGCGCAGCGTGACCCGTGTGTCGCTGCCAGGCGGGGGAGACGGGACGGGCTGTGCTGAGCGGCAATCATGTTTCGGCGCTGGTCGATCCGGCGGCGATTTTTGCTGCGATCACGGCGGAGATCGGTCGGGCGGAGCACCAGATCCTGCTGGATATCTTCCTGTTTGGTGGGACGACGGGGCACGATTTGGCCGATCACCTCTGCGCCCGGGTGGCAGCCGGGGTCGAAGTCAAAATCCTCTTTGACCCCCACCTCGGAGGTCCGATCCTGCGGCCGCTGCATGAGCCCGTGCTCAGACGTCTGCAACTCGCCGGTGCGGTGGTCAGGCCGTTTGCCATCCGCAAGCTGCCGGGCTGGTGGCGTCCCCTCAAGGCCGATCATAACAAGGTCCTCGTCGTCGATGGCCGCCATGCCTTTGTCGGTGGGGCAAACTTCCACGACGGCAGTCAGCGCAACCACGACCTCATGCTGCTGCTTCGGGGACCGGCGGCCACCTACCTGGGGGAGATCTTCGCCCGCCACTGGTCTTTGGCTGGCGGAACGCAGCCCGCCCGGATGTTGCGGTTTCCAGACGAGGGGCCGAGCCTCGTGCGGGTGACCGTGTCGAATCCCGACCGCCAGGACATCCGGCAGTATCTGCTGACTGCCCTGGCCGAGGTGCGGGAAGACATCCTGTTGAGCATGTACGTCCTCGGCGACAACGAAGTGGAACGGGCGCTGGTCGCCGCTCATCGGCGGGGCGTCAAGGTCCGGATCATCCTCGATCCGAACATCCAGGCTTTTTCCCTGCCGATCAACGGCATGCCCAATGTCGCCGCCGTGATGACCCTCCGGCCGGCCGGTCTGCCGATCCGCTTTTTCCCCGTCAAGCCGGGTGGCCAGATGCACCTGAAGCTGGCGATTTTCGATCACAACCTCGTTGTCACGGGTTCGGCGAACTGGACGACCCTGGGCCTCGACGGGAACAACGAGACGACCCTGTTTATTGAGGATATCGCCCTGGCCACCGAGCTTGCCGAATTGTTCGAGCGGGACTGGTTGGTCGCAGTCGAACCGCTCCCGCTCACCTGGAAAGACCGCCTCGCCGGCTGGCTGATCCGCATGATGCGTCGTTGTTACTGAATTTGTAGGGACCTGGGACGACCGACCCATTTGCCGGTGGGCCGGATCGGCTTAAACTGGGACCATGACCCAGACTGATCCCCGCCTTTCCTGGTTGAGTTCCGTCGGCATGCACGTCGTGCTGCTGCTCTTGATGCTGCTCTGGGGCCGCCTGCAGCCGCCCCTGTCGCTACCGAAGCCTGCTCCCATCCACCTCACGCTGATCGATCAGCCGGCCCTGACGATGCGCCAGGGCGCCCCCGGTCCAGCGACGGGACCCCAACAGGTCAAGTCTGCCGTGCGTGCCCCGGGCGCGCCCACTCCCCGTCAGGTCGTGACGCCGGCCCAACCAAAACAAACGGAGCGGCGTGCCGATGCACAAACCACCCGTACGGTGGCGCCGAAAGTGACCAAGCAGGCGGCCACCGTCAGGCCCGCCGCCCAGGCGGTACCGCGGCCGCAGGGCGATTTTCGGGCAGCCCTGGCCAAGCGCAGTGCCGATCAGGCAGCCCAGGAACAGGGACGGTTGGCCCAATTGGGTGGTTCGGGACCCGGCGTGATCCAGGGAACCGGTGGGGGCGATGCCGGGTCTCCGGGGGGTGAACTGAGTGGTCGGCATCTTGTGCACGAAGTCCGGCCGACCTATCCGCAGGCGGCACTCAGCGACAAAGTAAGCGGTCGGGTGGTGGTCGCCATCGTCGTGGCGCCGGACGG
>JACMPN010000360.1 GCA_014377495.1 Candidatus Sericytochromatia bacterium | reverse complement strand
TCCCTGCCGGTCCAGCCGTGCAGGATCCAGATACTCCTCCACCATGGGCCGTAGCTCATGCTTCAACCATGCCGTCAGTGGCAGGCCGAAACCCTGCTTGCCCCGCTGACGTACAACGTCGGGCAGGGCTGTACCCATGGCCTGTTTCAGCAAGGCCTTGTAAGGCCGCCGTGGGCCCTTCAGGCTGACCGGCAGACGAGCCATCCACTCGACCAAGGTATGATCCAGGAATGGGGCTCGTACTTCCAACGAGCAGGCCATGCTGGCTCGGTCAGCCTTGACCAGCAGATCGTCCCCCAGATAGTACCGGATATCCAGCTGCATCGCCCGTTCCGCCGCATCCCGGGCGTCGCCACCCGCATCCCAGGCGGTCATCTCCGATAGCAAGCCCGTTACCGCCAGTGCCCTTAGATCCGGCTGCAAGACCGGCAACAAGGTGGGCAGGTTGAATGATCCCATCCAGCGGGCATGCCGCTCGGGTAGCGGTTGGCCCAGGCCGTCAAGGAACCGCTTGGCTTTGAACTCCCAGCTCATGTACCGCTCACCCGCAGGCAGCCGATCGACCAAACCGCGGAGGGCGCCCAGCCACGGTCCATTCGGCACCCAGCCTGCCAACTGGTGGGCCAGGTACGTCGGGTAGCCGCCGAGAATCTCGTCGCCCCCGTCGCCACTCAGGGCAACCGTGACGTGTTCCCGGGTCAAGCGGGACAAGAGGTAAGTCGGCACGACCGACGCATCGGCCAGGGGCTCATCCAGATAACGGCCCGACTCGGCCAGCAATGCCGACATGTCCGTCGCCCGCAAGCGGATTTCGTGGTGGGTTGTCCCCAACTGGCGGGCCACCGCCGCGGCATAGGCCCCTTCGTCGTAACTTGGTGAATCGATGGCCACGGCAAACGTCTGGATATCCGGCGCTCCCGCTTCCACCATCAGGGCGACAAGCGTGCTCGAATCCAGGCCACCGCTCAGAAAAGTGCCCAGGGGCACGTCGCTGACGAGACGCCGTTTGACCGATTGCAGCAACCGCTCGTGCAGTTCGACAGCAGCGTCGGCAAACGACAGGGTCAGCTTGGGGGCATAACGCAGCCGCCAGTATGGCCGCACCGACAGTTCGCCCCGTTCGTAGACGGCCAAATGGCCGGGAGGCAGCTTGGAGATGCCCGAAACGATCGAGGCCGGGGATGGGACATAATCCAGCAGGAGATACTGGAGCAACGCCTGGGGGTTGAGCCGCCGCTGACGCATTTCCGGCAGGAGCGCCCGCATCTCCGAGGCATAGAACAACTGGCCATCGACGAAGGTGTAATAGAGGGGCTTTTCACCGAACCTGTCCCTAGCCAGCAGCAGACGATCACGCCGCACGTCCCAGATGGCAAAGGCGAACATTCCGTCCAGATAATCGACCAAGGCGTCGCCGTGCTCCTCGTACAGGTGCACGAGGACTTCGGTGTCGCTGTGGGTGCGGAAACGGTGTCCCCGCTCGATCAAACCTGCCCGGAGCGCCGGAAAGTTGTAAATCTCACCATTGAAGACGACCCACACGGTCTCGTCCTCATTGGCGATCGGCTGCTGTCCACCGGCCAGGTCGATGATCCGCAGGCGGCACATGGCCAGGCCAAGGTGACCATCATCGGCTACCATGGCGCCCCGCTCGTCAGGCCCCCGGTGGTGCAGGCGTCCGTTCAGGAGGTCCAGGGACTCACGGCTGACTGTGCGTCCCGGAGCGGCGACGATGCCGGCTATTCCACACATGCCGGTTCCAGCTCGGCTGACCGTCCGACGACCTCGCGCACCGCATAGATGCGTTTGCCCTGCGATTCGTAGTAAGTGCGCATGACCATTTCGGCGACGAGGCCCAGCAGCAGCGTCTGCCAGCTCATCGCCAGGAGAAAGAGCGTGATGATGATCATCGGGCTGAACCAGGCCCCGTCCCAAAGCAGGACACGGGAAGCCACGAACAAGCCGCTCAACATGCCGGCAAACGCCATGAAAAAAGCGGCGCCACCGAACACGTAGATCGGTTTGGTGCCGAACGACCCGATGAACTTGACCGTGATCAGGTCCAATACCACCCGGAAGGTCCGGCCGATGCCGTATTTGGAAACGCCCCGCGTCCGGGGATGGTGACGCACGACCATCTCGGTCAGGTTGATGCCGCTCCAGGCCGCATGGGCCGGGATGAACCGGTGCATCTCGCCATAGAGCCGGACGCCGGCCAACACGTCACGGCGATAGGCCTTGAGGGTGCAGCCGAAATCGTGGATCGGCACATTGGTTGCCCAGGAGATCAGTCGATTGGCAATGCGCGAGGGGATCTTGCGGAGCCAGTTGTCCTGGCGATCCTTGCGCCAACCGGAGACGACGTCGTATCCCTGAGCGATCAGGACCAGCATGGCCGGGATGTCGCGCGGGTCGTTCTGCAGATCAGCGTCCAACGGCACAATCACATCGCCGGTCGCCATATCGAAACCGGCAGCCATCGCCGCCGTTTGACCGAAATTACGCCGCAGGCGGATGGCGATGACCTGTCCATCACCCATCTCGGCCAGGTGCCGCAGGGTCTCGAAGCTGCCGTCCTGGCTGCCGTCGTCCACATAGATCACCTCGAAGGGCAATCCTTCCGGCGCCAGGGCGGCGACGATCGCCGCATGCAGATCGACCAGATTGTCGACCTCGTTGTAGACCGGCACCACGATGCTGACTTTCACTGCGGCAGGTCCCCACTCCAGGCCCACATGGCCGTCAAGCCGTCCCTCAGGGCAACCTGAGGGGCATAGCCGAGGATATGTGCCGCTTTGCTGGTATCGGCACTCGTGTGCCGGGCATCTCCTGGCTGGGCAGGCCCTGTCCGCCGCTCAAAAGTGCGTCCGCTGACCTGTTCGATCGTCGTCAGCACCTCGGCCAGCGTGACACGACTGCCGCCGCCAATGTTGAACGCCTCGCCCACCGCACCATCCGCCGTTGCGGCCGCCAGATTGGCAGCGATGGCATCGCTGACGAACGTGAAGTCCCGGGTCTGGCCACCATCGCCGTAGACATCGATCGGAGTTTCCGTGCGCAAGGCCCGCATGAAGCGATGAAAGGCCATGTCCGGACGCTGACGGGGACCATAGACGGTGAAATACCGCAGGGCCGTAAACGGCACACCGAATGAGCGATGATAAACGAAACCCAACCGTTCCGCCGCCAACTTTGTCACCCCATAGGGGGATACAGGCTGAAGGCTCGCCGTTTCTAAAGTCGGCAACGATTCGGCGTCGCCATAGATCGAGGAACTGGAGGCAAAGACCACCCGTGCGACTCCGGGGCTTTGCCGCACACCCTCCAGCAGTCGCTGGGTAGCCAGGAGATTATGGTGCAAGTAGTCACCAAACTGGTCTCCCCAGCTGGATCGCACTCCTGCCTGCGCCGCCTGGTGAAACACGACCTGACAGTTGCGCAACAGGGATGACCAGTCCACCTCGACCAAGTCGACCTCCAGCAGACGAAACCCCGTCATCTGGCGCAGTTTGGCGAGGTTGGCCTCTTTCAGGGCCCGGGGATAAAACGGCTCAAAGGAGTCGATGCCCAGGACTTCCCAACCTTGTGACACAAGGCGTTCCGAGAGGTGGGAACCAATGAACCCAGCAGCGCCAGTGACGATTGCATACATAATGTGGGTGAGAGCCTTTGTTCGTGCGGGTCGCAAGAGGTTACGTTCTAGCTTCTCATAGTGGTCGGCCTCAGACAAGTGGAGACCCGGCGACGCCACATTGAAACATGCAACTGGCCGCATTCCACAGCACCATGCGCCGCTACCGTTGGTGCGCCGCTAACGACCCTTGGCAAGCTCCCGGTGCCAGGTCACGGTCCGGCGGAGACCCTCCCGGAAATCGACACTGGGCTGGAACCCGATCATCTCCCCGGCCTTGGCGATCGAGGCCTGGGATCTCGGCAGGTCCCCTTGACGACCCGGCGCAAAGGTCGGGGAGATGTCAGTCCCGAGAATGACATTCAATTCGGCAATCAGATCGAGCAGCGAAAACGATTGACCACAGGCAATGTTGCAGACCTCGCCTTGGGCGGTGGCCGCAGCAGCCAGCAGATTCGCCTCGACGACGTTCTGCACGTAGGTAAAATCACGCTGCTGCAGGCCGTCGCCAAAGACGGTCGGTGACTCGCCGCGCATCATCGTCTGGATGAAGATCGGAATCACGGCGGCATAGGCTCCGAGCGGATTTTGCCGGGGACCGAACACATTGAAATATTTCAAGACCATCGTCGACAGGCCGTAAACCTGGCTGAACACCTGAGCGTACAGTTCACCACAAAGCTTGGACACGGCATAAGGGCTCATTGGCCGCAAGGCCATCCCTTCGTGTTGGGGCAGGGTTTCGACAGGACCATAGGTTGAGGAACTTGATGCGTACACGACCCGCTGCACGCCGGCATCCCGGGCAGACACCAAAACGTTGAGCGTGCCGATCGCATTGGCCGAGTTGGACATCAAGGGATCATTGATGGAACGCGGCACGGATCCCAAGGCACCCAGATGCAACACGACATTCATGCCGCGGCAAACCCGCTGCACGGTTTCCAGGTCACGCAGGTCACCCTCGACCAACTCAATGTCAGACCGCCATGGCGCCAAATTGTCAGCCATGCTGTTGGCGAAATTGTCCAGCACTCCCACCCGGTCGCCGCGACAGACCAACTGTTCAACCAGATGGCTGCCGATAAACCCGC
>JACMPN010000038.1 GCA_014377495.1 Candidatus Sericytochromatia bacterium | reverse complement strand
GGGCCCGACCCCCAGCGCCGCCAGGGACAGATGGATGGCGGACGTGCAGGACGGCAGCGCAAACGCATACCGCTTGCCCACATAGTTGGCAAATGCCGCCTCAAAGCGATCATTGTAAACGTTGGCATTGGCGAACCAGGCGTTTTGGGCGGCATCCGCCACATAGTCGATTTCCTTTTGCGTGATCCAGGGGCCGGAGACAGGGATGCGCTCCATAATCAGTCCTGAATACACTTCAAATAACCATCCGGTGCCGCCGTGATCAGCAACTTACCCGCCATGGCACGGTCGATCTCAAATCGACTGTCGACGGCCAGGAACTCATGTACGGCCGTTTTGGGATTGTTGCCCTTGCCCCAGGGTCGATCGGGGAAAAAGTCGTCGGGCATGTCTTCGACAACAGTGTCGAAAACCACGATGTAACCGTCTTTTTTGACCAGCGGGGCGTACAGCGCCAACTCCTGCCGCACATGGTCGTGGGTGTGATTCGAGTCCAGCACCACCAGGACCTGACGGCAGCCGGCGGCCAACGCCTGAACCTGCGCCAGCACGGCGGGATCTACTGACGAGCCACTGATCAGCCGGATCCGCTCGGCCATCGGGTGCGTTTCGATCTCGACCCGGTTATGAGCCCGGATATCGATGTCGATACCAACGACCGTGCGGTCGCCTCCCAGAAGGGACAGCATGGAGGCGTAGAAAATCAGGGAACCACCATGGGCCACACCGGTTTCCACGATCAGATCCGGTTGCAGGCGCCAAATCAGCTCCTGCATGGCGACGATATCCTGGGGCAATTGAATGATCGGCCGACCCATCCAGGTGAAATTGTAGACGTACTTATGGCGTCCCGTTTCCCGGATCCATTCGGTCGAAAGCACTTGCAAGGAAGGATCGTTTTGCAGGGCCCGGATGTTGGAGCGGGACTCCTCAAAGAACTCGGCGACCTTGTCCATAGCTGGCTGGCTCCCTGACTACTCGAGGATGGCGTATGACAACTGGGGAGTCGTCGGAAGGCGCTGGATCCGCAGGTTGCGCAGCCCCACTGTGTCCAGCACGGCCAGGGTTTCACCGGGCCAGGCCGCCTGATTCAGCTCATCGAAGGCCAGAATGGCCCCTTTTGGCATGCGCGGCAAAAAGGTTTCCAGCGCCACCTTGGTCGGTTCATAGAGATCAAAATCCAGGTAAAGCATGGAAACGACGGTGTGGCGATGGCTGTCAAGGTAAGCCGGCATCGTTTTGCAGGCATCGCCAACGACCAATTGGGTCCGGGGGATATGACCGACCGGTCGATTGAGGTCATACAAGTCCAGACCCGCCTGCAGATCGTCAAAGGCGTGGGTCGCCAGGCCGCCTTCGACAGCACACGCCAGGTTGTCGCCCTGATCCTCGTCGCCCAAGCCGACGAAGCCGGTAAAGGTATCGAAGCCGACGATCTGCCGCAGGTGGTTCACCGGCTCATAAATGGCGCTGAGCTGTGCCCAGGTCATCAGGCCCCCGCCCAGGTAGACGCCGCATTCGATGATGTGGCCCTGTACAGTGAGCAGCTGCTGGAAAAGCTGATGCTTTGCCAGGAACAGACTCAGGGCCTGACGAGGCACGTACTTGGCGAAGTTGCGCAGCTTGTCCATGTCAGTGCCAAGGCTTCGGCCGAAATAGGTACTCATGCCCTCGGCATAGGCGCGATCGTTGGCCGTCTGCCGTCGCGGGTCGAGCATCGAGAAGCGTTCCGCTGCGTTCAGATCCATGCCGTCTTCCTCATCCCCTGGTTGATTGCGTGGTGCATGAACCTGCCGATGGCATGGCGATCGGCACCAGATGGGCGGCGGTGCCCTTTCCAGAGCCTGGTCTGACCGGCTGTATTAAAGCATGACACGATCCTGCCCCGAAGCGGTACGGCCGGTGTCGATGGGGATTACCGCTCCAGCAGGGCGACGATGTCCTGGACGCTCAACAGTCGCTCCATATCTTCAGGTTCGATGTAGTTGCCAAATTCCTGTTCCAAGGCAAGCACGAGGGTCATGTGGCCCATGGAATCCCAGGCCACCACGGTTAGCGGCGAGGTTTCCAGTGACACGGCCGATTCCGGCATCTGAAAGCAGGCCGCAACGACCGTGCGCACCCGATCAAACGTGGTTTCACTCATGAGTCGCGTTCCTTTCCGGGACAGGTGATCCACTCCGGAAAGCGGATCGTCCCATTGCTGAGGTCAAAGCGCCAGAGCGTGTCGCTCACACGGGTCTCTACTGGCTGAAAGCCGTGGGACCTGTAAAACTCTCGGGCCGGTGCGTTTTTTAGGGTGGGGCAAAACCAGCCTTGCAGCCACCGGGTTCCAGCGGCCGTGGCGACGCCTGCCACATAGGCCAACAGCGCGGTTTCAGCGGTCCGGCCGATCACCCGGCAACTGAGCAGAAAGGTATCCACCTCGCAGATGTCGCCGGTGAATCGCAGAAGGGCGGCACCGACAAGGCCGTTGTCGCCGAACGAATCCTGCAGGCGCAGCGTGTAAGCCTGCCAGTGCGGATCAGCCGTCAGGCCGGCGAGTTCCGTGTCACTGTAGCGCCGGGTCGTGAGATTGAACTGATTCGTCTTTTGCGTCAATTGGGCCACCCGCGGCAGGGTGACGGCGGTCATTGCCGCAATCTCGGCCCGCATGGCCAGCGACCGCAGAAAGCCGTCGAGGGTTGTCGCCGCTGCAGCGTCGGCAGTGCGATGGCGGGCATCGCTGTAGTACCGGCTGCGGGCCACATCCTCCTCGGTCACGGCCAGCCGTTCGAAGGCCGCATCACTCCGCACGGCCGCTGCATAGCCGAGGGGGTCGTGCGGCAGCTCAAGGACATGCACGTCGGGCAGGGCCTGGCGGATCAGCGCCCGCTCGGCGGGGTTGTCGTCCAGAAAGGCCAGCGAGTCCAGGCCGAGGTTGAGTTCAGCAGCAATCTCCCGCAGGCTCTGCGCCTTGTCGTTCCAGTTGATGCGCCAGGCGCTGAAATGGTGTGGCCGTAAGAGCATGTCGGGGTGGTGCTCCAGGGCTTCCAGGGCGTCGGCTTCGTTGTTTTTGCTGGCGATTGCCAGCAAAACACCGCGGTGGTGCAGGTCCAGCAGCGCTTGCTGAAGGGCGATATGGGCGGCGCCGGGGTGGTCGGCGCCGAGCCGGATGCCGGCAAGGCCGTCTTCAGCGACCACCCCGCCCCACAGCGTCTCGTCCAGATCGACGACGAGGACCTTGGCGGTCAGGCCTGCCAGCGGCACCAGGATCCGCAGATAGGCTGCGGCAAGATGAGCCAGGCTGTCTGCTGCCAGGGGCATCCGCATCGCCAGCCACTTGCGTTCGTCATGCCAGGTCAACCGCCCGTGCCGGGCCACCAAGGCGTCGTAATCGAAGACGCTGACGCCGGGGTACCGACGGGCCAACTGTCGGATGCCGCGGTTGATCTCACCGAAGGCCTCCACTTGACCCAGTTCGGATCGGCCGTCCAAGAAACCGGCCTGAGGCCAGCAGGGTTGCTCCAGAGTCGGCAGGACGAGGTGGGCCGGGCTATGGGCACGGAAGACCGCCACCCGGGCGTCCATGTCGGCAAGGACCTGATCGATAGCGCCGGCCACGTCAGCCACCGCGAGAAACCGGCCCCAGAGGTCGGGGACGAGGTCACGTGACTGCACGGCCAGGATGACGGCATCCGGCCGGAAATTGTAAAGGGCGCTCGCCGGATCCAGCAGTTCCTGGACATAGGCGTTGAAGGCCCCGACGGCAGCGGTCAGGCTCAGTCCCTGCAGGGCCGCCCCGGCCCGGAGCAACGGCACGATCGGCTCGACTGTGAAGGAGCGGCAGATCATCAACCGACAAGTCGCCCGGGCTTTGCGATCCGGGATGCGGCCCAGCCGATCCAGGACGAGGTGGGCGTTGGCCAGGGTTGGGCGGGCCTGGAATTGCTGGCCCAGGAGGTCTTCGGCCCGGCGCCAATCCTGCATGATGAGGGCCTGCTCTATCGCTTCGCCCCTCGACTCGTCGGCAGGACGGCACGGCACCTGATCAAGGGGCGGATCAATTCGGTCGATCAAACTCATGGTCCCCTTTGGTTAACAGGAAATCGCGCGCCTGCGGCCCCTGCAGGTCAATTCCCTCAATCCACCAGGCGGCATTGAGACGGGTTTTGGCATGATCGAGCGGCTGGAATAGATATGGCAACCAATAGGCGTGACCGT
>JACMPN010000359.1 GCA_014377495.1 Candidatus Sericytochromatia bacterium | reverse complement strand
GCACGCTGACGCCGCTGCGGCCGCAACCGATTGGCACGGCCTTCATCCGCCCGGATCTGGCCAAGGCGGGTCAGATCCTCTCTCTGGAGGTGCGGGGCAAACGGTATCCTGCTGAAGTTGTCAGTCTTCCTTTTTATCGTGGATCGCGGATCCGTTAGGAGCAGTTTTGGTGAGCACTACATTTCCGCTTGATCTGCACTATTTGAGCAGTCACGAATATGCCCGTCTGTCCGATGGCGAAGCGACGATCGGCATCACGGCCTTTGCCGTGGAACAACTCGGCGACGTCGTCTTCGTCGATCTGCCCGAGGTCGGTCGCACCGTCCGCAAGGGGGACGTGTTTGGCGCCATCGAGTCGGTCAAGGCCGTTTCCGACCTTTACAGCCCGCTGAGCGGCACCGTCACCGCCATCAATGCCGGTCTCGAGGCCAACCCGGACCTGATCAACGCAGCGCCTTACGAAAAAGGGTGGCTGATCAAGCTGACCCCCACCCAGGTCTCCGAATACGACGAACTGCTCGACGCCAGCGCCTATCAGGCGACCGTCGAGGAATCCGAGGGTTAATCCATGGTCAACTATCTCCCGCACTCGGCCGCAGAACGGACCGAAATGTTGGCGGCGATCGGGGTCACGTCGATCGACGACCTGTTTGCCGACATCCCCGCACACCTGCGGCTCGCCGAGCTCGACCTGCCTGAAGGGCTGAGCGAGATGGAGCTGCAGGACCGGATGCGGCGGATCGCCCGGCGCAACATCAGCGTCAAGACGGTGCGCAGCTTCCTGGGCGCCGGCTTCTATTCCCGTTTCGTCCCGTCAGCCGTCGATGCCATCCTCAGCCGCAGCGAGTTTTACTCGGCCTACACGCCGTACCAGCCCGAGGTCGCCCAAGGGACCCTGCAGACGATCTACGAGTTCCAGACGATGATCGCCGAACTGACGGGTATGGACGTGGCCAACGCCAGCCTCTACGACGGCCCGACGGCCGTGACCGAAGGGGCATTTCTGGCCTGCCGGGTGACGAAGCGCAACACGATCGTCATCCCCGCCACCGTCCAGCCCGAGACCCGTCAGGTCGCCCGCACTTACGCCTCCGGTCCTGAGCTGGCCATCGTAGAGGTGGGCTACAAGGACGGCACCGTCGACCTCGCCGCCCTGGAGGCCATCCTGAGTACAGACGTGGCCTGTGTCGTCATCCAGCAGCCGAACTTCTTTGGCTCCCTCGAAGACGCAGCCCGCATCGCCGAGATGGCCCACGCCGTCGGCGCGCTGGTCGTGGCCTACGTCGAGCCCGTCAGCCTCGGTGTGCTGCAGTCTCCCGGCGAGTGGGGTGCCGACATCGTCGCCGGCGACGGTCAGCCGGTGGGCATCCCGATGCAGTTCGGCGGACCGTCGGTCGGCTTTCTGGCCTGCAAAGAAAAATTCGTCCGGCAATTGCCGGGCCGAGTGGCCGGCGCCACCGTGGATAACCAGGGACGGCCCTGCTTCACGCTGACGTTGCAAACCAGGGAACAGCACATCCGCCGTGAAAAGGCGACAAGCAACATTTGCACGAACCAGGCCCTGTGCGCCTTGGCCGTGACGGTCTACCTCAGCTGCATGGGCCCGGCCGGCCTGGCCGAGGTGGCCTCCATCAGCATCCAGCGGGCCCACCACCTGCTGGCCGAGTTGCTAGCCGTGCCCGGCGTCAGTCAGGCGTTCGGTTCTGACTTCTGCAACGAGTTCGTCCTGCGCTGCGAGGCGCCCGTGGACGACGTGCTGGTCGGCATGCGCAAGCGGGGGGTCCTCGGCGGCGTCGCCCTGGGCACCTGGTATCCCGAGCTGGCCGACTGCATTTTGGTCGCTGTCACCGAAACGAACAGCCCGGAAGATCTCACGGCCTATGTGTCGGCGATGGCCGAAGTGGCGGGAGGAGTGGTCGCATGGAAAAACTGATCTTTGACAAGAGCATCCCCGGCCACCGCGGGGTGCGGATGCCCGAAGCCGGCGTACCCGGCTCGGTCGCTGACGCCATCCCGGCGAAGTTCCTGCGCAAGCGGCCGGCGGCGTTGCCTGAGCTGAGCGAGCTTGAGGTGGTCCGCCACTTCACCCGGCTATCCCACCTTAACTACGCCATCGACACGGGGTTTTACCCGCTCGGCTCCTGCACGATGAAGTACAACCCCAAAGTCAATGAGTGGGCCGCCCGGCTGGAGGGCTTTGCCGCCATCCACCCGTATCAGCCCATGGAGCACGTGCAGGGTGCCCTGCAGATCATGTACGAGCTGGAACAGGCCCTTGCGGCGATCATCGGGTTACCGGCCATTTCGCTTCAGCCTGCCGCTGGTGCCCATGGCGAGTTTACGGGCCTGCTGATCATCAAAGCCTACCACCGCAGCAAGGGTCAAGACCGCCGCAAGGTGCTGATCCCGGAAGCGGCCCACGGGACGAATCCGGCCACGGCTTCGATGTGCGGCTTCGATGTCGTGACGATCCCCAGCGACGAGCGGGGCCTGGTCACGCTGGATGCCCTGAAAGCGGCCCTGGACACGGACGTCGCTGCCCTGATGCTGACGAACCCGAACACCCTGGGGCTGTTCGAACTCGACATCGCCGAGATCGCCGCTGCCGTCCACGATGTCGGCGGACTCGTCTACTACGACGGGGCGAACCTGAACGCCATCATGGGCTGGGTCCGTCCCGGCGACATGGGCTTTGACGTCGTTCACATGAATCTGCATAAGACCTTCACCACGCCTCACGGTGGCGGTGGCCCAGGGACCGGTCCCGTGGCCGTGCGGGACTTTCTGGCACCGTTTTTGCCGACGCCGACAATTGCCAAACGCAAGGACATCGACGACCAGTACTACTTCGACTATGAACGGCCACAGTCGATCGGCAAGGTCAAAGGCTACTACGGCCACTTCGGGCTCCTGGTGAGGGCTTACGCCTACATCTGGTCCCAGGGCAAAGGCCTCAAGGAAGTCAGCGGTGACGCTGTGCTCAACGCCAATTACCTGCGCGTGAAGCTCCGTGACGCCTACGACCTGCCTTATGATCACATCTGCATGCACGAGTTCGTGCTGTCGGGTGACCGTCAAAAGGCGAAGGGCGCCAACACCATGGCCATCGCCAAACGATTGATCGACTTCGGGATCCACCCGCCGACGGTCTACTTCCCGCTGGTCGTCCACGAGGCGATCATGATCGAACCGACCGAAACCGAGAACAAGCAGACATTGGATCGGTTCGTCGAGGTCATGCTGCAGATCGCCAACGAGGTCGAAAACGACCTCGACTTGGTCCTGTCGGCACCCCACCACACACCCGTTGGCAAAGTCGACGAGGTCCGGGCCGCCCGGCAGCCCAATCTGCGCTGGCGGCCGACTCCGGCGCAAGCGACATAACATCCGAGTTTCCGCGGTCCGGCCATAGTGGCCGGACCGCTTTTTCGCGACCGTGAACGGCGAACCGGGAAACTGGCTAAAGGGCCACGATGGAGATGGTCGCCTGGATCGCGGACACCGCCCGGGCATCCTCCTGGCCGGCGGCTCGGATACGGCGGGCCAGCCAACCGGGACCACCGGCCTGCTCGGGGTGACGGAAGCCCATCGCCAGTTCTTCCAGCATGTAGAGATAGTCCTCGTAACAGTCCGCTGCATTCAGCAGGCTGCTCGGCGAGGGCCGGGGTAGTCCCGCCAGCCAGGTATGCGCCGCCCGCCGGGCATCCAGCAGCGTCCTCACACAGGCGATGCACAGGGTCGCTGCGTCGGAGCCCGCCACGGGGGGCTGGACTTCGACCGTGTGCGCCCAGGACTCGTAGGCCGACAAGCCAAACTGGTGCGAGCCGTCCCCGTCGGCATGGGAAATCGCCGACGCCAACTTCAAGATCTCGTAGGTATCCGGCCGCCGCAAACCATGCGGGACTGAAAATGCCCAGGCCTCCACGCCTTCACTGGCCAGTTGGCGCCATGCCGCCTGCGGCAGACGGCGGCCCTCGTCGTCCGGGTCGGTATAGGTGCGGGCCCAGAGAGCCGGGGGGTCGGTCTCGATCCCAAAGAGGATGCCGGCCGCCCGCCAGCGACGACCGCCCCAGAACAACACGGCCTGCCCCATCATCAGCATGTCGGCGATCGCTGCCCAACCGGCATCCGGCACGGCCAGATCGATGCGCGTCGGCTGCAGGCCCAGCTTGACCACCGCTTTGGCGAGGATCGACTCAGGGGCTGCCAGAGCCGCACTGGCTGAGTAGGCGTTGAGCACCCAGGCGTTGCGAAAGGCGGCACCGGACATGGCCATCAGGGATGGGTAAGGAATGTCGTGACCCTGATAGCGCAAAATCGTCCGCAAGGCGCCAATCAGCGTGAAGTCCTCACGGACGCCGAAGCGCAGCCGTGGAAAATCGGACAACTTCACGCACACCCCACATCATCCCTGATATCCGCTCAGTATACCCGGCCAGGCAAAAGCAGTCAGTGCCGGGGCTAACCCAGGGATTAGCGACGTTGTTCCGTGACTAACCCTTGCGGAACCAAAAGGTCACAGGCACTGTACCTGGCGAGTCCATGGCCGGCAGGTCATCCGGCAACGGGGCAAAGCGCCATTGGGCCACCGCCGAGCGGGCCGCCTGGTCCAATCGACCGTCCCCGGAGCTC
>JACMPN010000358.1 GCA_014377495.1 Candidatus Sericytochromatia bacterium | reverse complement strand
TTACAGCGTCGTCGGCGTCGTCCAACTTGGTCTGGCCGGCTACGATCAGCTCCAAGCCCGCAAAGCCCGCCAGGGTTAGAGACTCTCTCAATCAACGATCGGTCGCCTGGCACCGCATGACTGCGCCAAGATTGCGTTACAGTGTCTCACCGGACTACCCCGTACGCTTCGTCACTGTGCCTTGCCTGGCAGTGCCCTACGGCGCCAGGCTCGGTCTCGTTGATTGAGAGAGTCTCTTAGGGTTCTGTTTTTTACCAGGCCCTGGGCGGGATGGTTAAATGCCGCTGGCAAATCCTGTCGCAGAGAGGAACAAACCAGTGAGTCGCATGCAAGACGCCGTGGCTGAGTTGAGGGCCCGTCGGACCAAAGCCGAGGGGATGGGCGGCGAGGCGGAGATCGCCAAGCAGCACGCGCTGGGCAAACTGACCGCCCGCGAGCGCCTGGACCTGCTGTTCGATCCCGGCACCTTTATCGAGACGGGCCGACTGGCGGACCATGCCGGCGTTAGCAGTGAGCTCAAGGGCAAGTACATGGCTGCGGACGGTGTGATCACGGGGACCGGCCGGATCCACGGGCGTCTGGTTTGTGCCGCAGCGTACGACTTTACGATCATGGCCGGGTCGATCGGCATCGTCGGCGAAACCAAGGTGACCCGATTGCGCCAATGGGCGTTGCAGGAGCGGCTGCCGATCGTCTGGCTACTCGACTCAGCCGGCGCCCGGATCCAGGAGATGGCAGGCGCCATGTTCGCCGGGACGGGTGACCTCTTTTACGAGCAGGCGATCATGTCCGGCGTGATCCCCCAGGTGGCGGCCGTGATGGGCCACTGTGCCGCCGGGACCGCCTATATCCCGGCGTTGGCGGACGTGACCTTCATGGTCAGCGGCACCAGCTCGATGGCCCTGGCCGGGCCACCCCTCGTCAAGGCCGTCATCGGCGAGGACGTGACGGTCGAGGATCTGGGTGGGGCCAAGGTGCACTGCCAGATCAGCGGTGTGGGTGACGTGGCCTTTCCCGACGATGCGTCCTGCATTGCGGCCATCCGGCGCTACCTCAGCTATTTCCCCTCCCGGGCTGGCGAAAAGCCACCGATGGTACCGGCCATCGATCCCAAAGAATCTGCCGAGAGCCTGCTCACGGTGTTGCCGGAAAATCCCAAGCACCCCTACGACATGAAAACGCTGATCAGGCTGCTCGTCGACGGCGGTGACCTGTTCGAGCTGAAACCCCAATACGCCCAGAATATCGTCACGGCCCTGGCCCGCATCGGCGGCCGCTCCGTCGGGATCATTGCCAGCCAGCCCAAGGTGATGGCCGGGGTGCTGACCACGGATGCCGCAGACAAGGCAGCCCGCTTCGTCATGCTGTGCGACGCTTTCGAGATTCCGCTCCTGTTCGTGCAGGACGTGCCGGGGTTCATGGTCGGCTCCAAGGTCGAAAAGGAAGGGATCATCCGCCACGGGGCGAAACTCCTGCATGTCGTCGCCAACGCCACGGTGCCCAAGGTAACGGTCGTCGTCCGCAAGGGCTATGGGGCGGGCTATTACGTCATGTGCGGTCGGGGGTTCCAGCCGGACGGCCTGTTTGCCTGGCCGACCGCCGAGATCAGCCTGATGGGTCCCGAAGGGGCCGTGAACATCATCTACCGCAAGCGCATTGCCGAAGCTGCCGACCCCGAGGCCGAGCGCGCCGCGCTCGTCGAGCAATACCGGGGCTACATCGGACCGTATCTGTCGGCCGAGAAGGGGCTCGTGGATGACGTCATCGATCCCCGTGAAACGCGGGTGACCATTCTCCGGACATTGGAGCTGTCAGACCAGCGGACTGCGGTCCGGCCCCTCCGCAAACACGGTGTCATGCCCGTGTAATCGCCATGAAATCCTTATGTTTTAGGGTAAAGCTGCCGATTAATCTGTTTAGGAAGCGGGCACCAATGGCACCGCACCGACGAAACATTGAGGAGACACAACATGGACCAGGGACGGGCCGACGTCATCGTAAGTGGAGTGCGCTGCCAGGTGGTCAAAAACGACGGTGAGCGGATGCTCATCAAGCCGATGACGGCGAGCGGATTCGGGATCAACGTCAAACGGTGGGTGTCTGCAACCGATGCGTCGCCCATGCCCACTCAGGCAAAAATCCCCATGGTCCTGTCTGATGAGGAGATCCGCCATCTGGCTGCGGTCTTGCGGCAGGTCTTCCGCGAGGACGCTGAGTCACGCACGCAGGCGATGACCAACTAGCGGTCCCCTTAAAAACCCAGAACGAAGCCCCAGACGAACAAAAAGCCCCCGCAACCAAGTCCGGTTGCGATGGCTTTTTGTGCAATGTGCTCAATGCGACTGACCAAGCGGTGGGATGCGGTGGTTCAGGCTGAGTCGCCTATGATCCGGGTTCTGGCGACAGCGCCGAATGGCGCTTAGCCAGGTTCCGGGTCGCACTCGGCCGGCATGGGCCACCCCGACTAGACGTTGAAGCGGAAGTGCATGACATCGCCGTCTTTGACTTCGTACTGTTTGCCTTCGAGGCGGAACAGACCCTTTTCCTTGGCGACCTTTTCAGAGCCGCAGGTGACGAGGTCGTCGTAGGCCGTGACTTCGGCCCGGATGAAGCCCCGCTCGAAGTCCGTATGGATGACGCCGGCCGCACCGGGTGCCATCGTGCCCCGGGTGATCGTCCAGGCCCGGACTTCTTTTTCACCGGCGGTGAAATAGGTGATCAGGTTCAGGAGCTTGTAGGTGCTGCGGATCAGCTTGGAAAGCCCCGACTCGGTGACGCCGAGATCCTTCAGGTACTCGACGGCCTCTTCGGCTTCCAGCTGGGCCAGCTCGGACTCGATCTGGGCACTGATCGTCACGACCTCAGCCCCGTCCAGGGTGGCGTATTCCCGGACCAGTTTCACCATCGGCAGGTCGTCGGCGTTGGCCAACTCCCCTTCGGCGACGTTGGCGGCATAGATGATCGGCTTCATGGTCAGCAGAAAGGACGGCTGCAGCAGGGCGATTTCCTCGGGGGTGAGATCGGCCGACCGGGCCCAGCGGCCCTGATCCAGGATGATCTTCACCTTTTCGAGGGCGCCCAGCTCGGCGATGGCGTCCTTGTCACCGGTCTTGGCCGGCCGGCGCACCCGGTCCAGGCGCTTTTCGACCGTGTCGAGGTCGGCGAGGGCGAGTTCCAGGTTGATGCACTCGATGTCCCGGATCGGGTCGATGGCCCCTTCCACGTGGGTGATGTTCGGGTCCTCGAAGCAACGGACCACCTCGACGATCGCATCGACCGCCCGGATGTGGCCCAGGAACTGGTTGCCCAGACCCTCACCTTTGCTGGCGCCACGCACCAGCCCGGCAATGTCGACGAACTCGATCGCCGTCGGGATCTCCACCTGGGTTTTGACGATCGCAACGAGCTTGGCCATCCGTTCGTCCGGCACCGGCACCATGCCGACGTTCGGCTCGATGGTGCAGAACGGGAAGTTCGCCGCCACGGCACCGGCACGGGTGAGTGCATTGAAGAGAGTGGATTTACCGACGTTGGGTAAACCAACGATGCCTGCACGAAGCACGAGCGAAGCCTCCAAAAATGAGAAATAAAGAAAAGCCACGTCGTGTCCGACGTGGCTTTTGAAGTTATCTGGTGGAGGTTAGCGGGGTCGAACCGCTGACCTCTTGCATGCCATGCAAGCGCTCTACCAACTGAGCTAAACCCCCAAAGCGTTCCTTCTGCGGAACACTTATGTAAGGTATCACGGCTTTCGGCGACTGTCACGTATCCAACAACGGCTTTCTGTGTAACGAAGTATTACTCGCCCCCATCACCGACAACAATTGCAGACACCAGACTGGGCAGGAAGCCTCTGTTACCCCCGTCAGGACGACCGGCTCCGACCACATGCCAGCCGCCGTGATCGCGCCAGGCCAACTGGCTTGACGAGCCGCCGTCGAGGGCCATGGCCTCCATACAACCCAGCTGTCGCAGACTTTGCCGGAAATCCGCCAGGGGCTGACCCTGGGCACACATGACCAGCAGCAGATCGCCTGCCCCGGTGATCCCCAGCCCCGACCGGGCAGAGCGCCCCTGCGAATTGATCGGGTCGCGCCCGGGTCGCACAAAGGCTTCCAGGGCCAGCGTCGCTGTCGGCAACAGCCGCGGGCCGGCCTGCAGGGCATGCCGGAGCGTCCAACCTGCTGGCGTCTCACTGCCATGCGGCGCTAATTGCCAGCGCCAGCCCGTGGGGCCATGCAGGGCCCGCCATTCCGTACGGGCGGCGATCGGCTTCAGGTAGGGCTGCAGGGTGGGATTGTCCATCAGGCGCCGATTGCGGGTCGGATCGCTGGCCGTCCGCCCGTCCAACGTCACCCAGGACACCGGCGCTGCTGTCTGCGGATCGAAATAACCGCCATTAATCGCCGCCACCCCGTTTTTGGCCAGGGCCTGCAACGGCAAACGTCCCAGGGGCGCCACTGCCGGACGGACGCAGGCTGCATGGGCGGGCCGGACACGCAGGAGGTGGATCGTGCCGTGTGGCCCTTCCCACGCCTCGTGGGCGACTCCGGTCGCCAGGGCCTGGCTGGTGAGGAGGTGAAGCACAAAGGTTTTCACGGCGAGACCCTTCCTGATGCAACTTTCCCCTGTAACCGCTGTCTCTATATAGGAGAGATGGCGGACACAGTGCTGACACACTATTCCGTTATAATCGCAACGTGATCAAATGGTGCCCCGCTTTGGTTTGGGGCAGGGGACGAGGAGGGTGCCGGACATGTCATATCAACCCCCCATCGTCGTCCATCGGCAGCGCTTCCGGCCGGCGACCCGGCCGATCGTCGCCGTCATCGGTCTCTACATCGGCTTGGCCACGTGCTACAGCATCGGCTACGGCGAGACGATCGCCCTGATGGCCAGCACGTCGGATGATGCCAACCGCATCCTGGGCCGCCAGGATTATTCCCGGATCAGCGGCATGAATGGCGCCTTGGCCCCGTTCATCCAGCTTGGCGTCCTCGATGCCATCCATTTCCAGCCCAAGAGCATGGTCTTCGGCATCTTCGCAGGCCTGTGGTCCAACGGCGACGCCGTCCTCCTGGCTCGCCAGAATGCCGGCATCGTCCACCCCGGCCCACCCAAGACCGGCCTGTCGATGGACGATATCCGCCAGATGGGTCGCGAGTACCTGGGCGGTGCCGGCGCCCCCCCTGCCGCAGCCGGACCTGGCAGCACGGCATCGCAAAACACCATCCAACCGGGCAGCATGTCGGCAGACGAAATCCGCCGTCGGGCCAAAGAGTACTCCGAGCGCACCGGTCAGCCGATCCCGTCCACGGCGGGCATGTCCGAGGCGGATATCCGCCGGCGCCTGAAAGAATACGGGATCACCGTCACCGGCCACTGAAACCCGCAAAAAACCAAACGGTGACTGTGGAAGGCTTGTCCAAGCGACTCGCGTGCCAACCCTCAGCTCAAGCCGAGATAGTAGTGTCCCAGCATGTAGAAGGCCGCCGAAAGCGCCGCCGTGATCGGGATCGTCAGGATCCAGGCGATGACCATGTTGCCGGCCACGCCCCAGCGCACGGCACTGAGTCGCCGGGTGGCCCCCACGCCCATGATCGAGCCCGAGATGATGTGCGTTGTGCTGATCGGCAGGCCGAAACGACTGGCACAGACGATGGTCAGCGCCGCAGCGGTCTCGGCCGCAAAGCCATGGATCGGCTGCATCTTGACGATCTTGGTCCCCATCGTCTTGATGATCTTCCAGCCACCGGCGCTCGTGCCCAGGCCCATGGCGACAGCGCAGATGAACATCACCCAGATCGGCACATTGAAGTCGTCGATGGCACCGTAAGACATCAGGGCCAAGGTGATGATTCCCATGCTTTTCTGGGCGTCATTGGTGCCGTGACTGAAGCTCATGAACGCCGCCGACATCACCTGCAGCACCCGGAACATGCTGCTGACCAGATGGGGTGACAATCGGCGGACGGCCCAGAGCAGGGCGACCATGATGGCGAAGGCAGCGCCAAAGCCGATCAGCGGCGAGAGGAGCAGGCCGCCGAGGATCGGTTCCAAACCGTCCGGATGCAGGGTCTTCCAACCATGACCGGCCACCCCCGCCCCGACGATGCCGCCGATCAGGGCATGGGAACTCGAGCTCGGCAGCTCCCACCACCACGTCAGCAAATTCCAGACAATCGCGCCCAACAGGGCGGATGCGACCAGCCACTGGGTGGCAAATTGCGGGTCGATGATCCCCTTGCCGATCGTCTTGGCCACGGCTGTGCCGACGAGCATGGCGCCGGCGAAGTTCAGCACGGCCGCCATGGCGATCGCCCGTCTGGCCGTCAGCACGCCCGTCGACACGCTCGTGGCGATGGCGTTGGCCGTGTCGTGGAATCCGTTGATGAAATCGAACGCCAAGGCCAGGAAGAGGACGAGGAAAAGCAGCAGCAGAGAAGCGCTAAGCATTTTTGATGACGATACCGTGCAGCAGATCGGCGACGTTTTCGGTCATGTCGATCGCCTCTTCGAGCGTTGCGTAAACTTCTTTCCACTTGATGACTTCCAGGGCATCGTGCGGGTCGGCAAACAGCGCTTCCAACGCCGACCGGTGCAGGGCATCGGCCTCGTTCTCCAGCCGGTTGATCTCAATGCCGTGCGCCAGGATGGACTTCATCTGCTTGGGCGAGCGCAACAGCGGGATGGCGGCAGCCACTTCTTCACAGCAGCGCACCAGGACCCGCACGAGGCTGATCGTGATGTCGGTCGGCTGTTTGATCCGGTAAAGCACCATCCGGTCGGCGGCAACCTCGATGGAGTCGACGATGTCGTCGATCTCGGTGGCCAGGGCGTGGATGTCCTCCCGATCGATGGGCGTGACGAACGTCTTGTTCAGCTTGTCCATGATCTGATGGATGATCCGGTCGCCGGCATGTTCGGCATCGACAATCTTCTGGACCCGCTCCGGCAGGTTGCGGTAGTCCTCGACCATGTCCCGGAACAAGCGGGAAGCTGCCAGGGCGTTGATCGCCGCCGCTTCCAACAGGTCGAAAAAGCTCTCTTCACGGGGTAACAGGCGCCACATGTATCTGCTCCGATTTCAAGGGTGCACCGGCAGTTCCGGCGGCACCCTCAAGGTACCGTCTTTCCCGCCGGCCTGGCGTTGCGCCATCGTTGGTGGATCCGTATCTGGACGGCACGTCGCCGCCGGCCCATCCTGCCCGCCACTGCCGGTGTCGCTGACGAGGAGGGGACATGTCACGTCCAGTGTCCGCCATTGTGGCCAGTTTCGCCGTGCTCGCGTCTGTGAGCATCACGACATGCGCCGTGCCCCAGCCAGCGGGACGGGACCCGTTCATGGTGCAGCAGGTCAGCCCCGAAGAGTCCGTGCAGACGGGTTTCGGCGAGTTTGCCCGGGCGGGCCTGCCGGACAATTTCCCGGACTGGCGGCGGAATGCGGTCTCCGCCGGCTCCCGTGGGCGCCCCGTGCAGGCGGTGTTCGATGAGATCACGGGAATCACCGTCGATGCCCAACCCCAGGGCAAAGCCCAGAACGCTGCGGGTCAGGGTGCCCTGCAGGTGGCCATCCACTACCGCAATCCCCGGGGCATGCGGCAGGCGTGGGACAAAGGACCGGTGACGGTCAGTTGGGCACTGTTTGCCGGCGACGGCAGCCGCCAACTGTCGAGCAACGGGCCCCTGATCACCCGTGGGGACGCCGTGCTGGCGGTCCCCGGCAGCACGTTCATCGTGCCCTACCCATTGCCGGAACAGGCGGATCCCCCGTCGTACGGCATCCTGCAGGGTGAGGTGCGTCTGCCGAACGGCCGCAACGTCGACTTTCGGGAAAAGGTCGTCCGCCGCTCGAAGTGGGTGCCCTGACGTGTGGCAACGGGGCCGGGATCAAGCGTCTGAGCGAACCGGTGCGTACGTGCTCGTGTAAAACCGCAGCGGCGGCTCGGCACTGACGAAACGCACCCCCGGGACGAGCGTCGGATCCTGAAACAGCGCCACCACCGATTCCGCCACGACATCAAGATGCCGGTCGGTGTACGCCCGGCGGGGGATGGCCAGGCGGAGCAGCGGCACAGCGGGATAACGGCCATCGCCGCTCGCCGGCAGCCACTGATCCAACGAGCGGACCCCGGCATCCAGATACAAGGCCGCGGCGATTGCCAGGGCCGGGCACTGATCGGCCGGGAGATGGGCCGCAAAAGCCGGGGCATCGAGATAGACGCCATGCCCACCGAGGGGTTGGACAATCGGCACGCCCGCCCTTTGCAACTGCTCACCGAGATGGCGGACCTGCCGGATCCGGCTGGCCATCGTCTCCCCGGACACGGCCTCCTCCAGCCCCGTGGCCATGGCGGCCATGTCCCGACCTGCCATGCCGCCGTACGTGTGCAGGCCCTCGAAGTTGACGATCACCTGGGCTGCCCGCTGGGAGACCGCCCGATCCCGCACGGCGAGGAATCCGCCGATGTTCACAAAGGCGTCCTTTTTTCCGCTGACCCAGACACCGGCCAACGGGGCCATCAGGGCCCGCAGGATTTCCGCCAGACTAACGGCCTGCCAGCCCGGCTCCTGATCCTGGATCAGCCAGGCGTTTTCGATGGCGCGGGCCCCGTCCGCATAGACGGGGACCCCAAACCCGTCAGCCAGGGCGCAGACAGCCCGCAGATTGGCCAGTGAGACGGGTTGTCCTCCGACGGCATTCACGGTCATGCCGACGCTGATGAAGGGGATGGCCCCCGAGTGCTCTCGCAATACCGCTTCCAGCTTGGCCAGGTCGACATTGCCTTTAAACGGATGCGGGGCCTGGGTCTCAAAGGCGGCATCAGTGATCACGTTGACCAGGCGCCCACCC
>JACMPN010000357.1 GCA_014377495.1 Candidatus Sericytochromatia bacterium | reverse complement strand
GGGGGGGGGGCTGTGGGTAACCCCGGGCTGAATGGGCAGTTGGCAGAGACGCCCCCCGGCCGGACGCCGATCGTCCCCTCACCGGCGATGATCATGGCCTTCATGCGGGATCTGGGCAGCGAGTGGGCCCCTTTGGCCCGCCCGGGGAGCGATTCCTTCACCCTCTGCAAGCTGAAGAACGTCCTGAATTTCTGGGACACCGCCGCCTTCGATTCGATGAAGCGCACGACGAGCCTGGCCGAGTTCTACGCAGCGCTCGATACCTATCTCGCCGGCTCGCCTGCCGAGATCGCCTAAACGGCATCAGGTCTGTCAAAAAGTAGGTGTCCCATGACAGTCGCCACGCCAGGCCCGATCCGGGGGCAGTCTTCAGTGGGTTCAAGACCCCTGTCGGCGTAGGGGGTCAGACGGTGACCGGAACCGCTGCTTTTGCGGCAGCCAGGGCGTCGTCGTAGTCCGGCTCCTGGCCAATCTCAGGGAGTAACGGACGGTGCCCTCCTTGTCGATGACATGGACGGCCCGGGCCAGGATGCCGGCCCGGGGGCCCTCCGTCATTTCCAGGCCGTAAGTCTTGCCGAAGCTGCCACCACGGAAATCTGACAGCGTCTGTTCCTTATCGATGCCGACGTTGCCGCACCAGCGTTTTTGGGCGAAGGGCAGGTCACGGCTGATGATCAGCGTTTTGACATCGCCTGGCAAGTTGGCCGCTTCTGTATTGAACCGGCGGGCCACCGTGTCGCAGACGCCCGTGTCCAGGATCGTGACGGCACCGGTCGGCGGGCGGCATTCCCCCCAGAATGCCGGGCACAGGCCCGTTTGGTGTGTCAGGGCCCGCGCTCAGTGCGCCTTGGCACTCATGATTGCCGGCTGCACGCTCGTTGTCACCTGGAGGTTGTTGGTGCCGAAGACAGCATGGGGCATATTTTCCCGCAGGCTGGACCCGGAGACTCGCACCAGTTCGATCGTCTGCGTGCGCAGATCCGTCATCGAGGCGGCGTTGCAGTAGCTGAATCCCGAGCGGATCCCGCCTTCCAGTTCCCGGATCAGGGGCACGACGGAGCCTTTGCAGGGCACGAGGGTGGAAATCCCCTCCGGTGTGCGGTCCGATCCGACGACAGCCTGGGCGGCTGACGAGGCCATGCCCCGATAAACCTTAAAGGAAAGGCCGTCCCGGTCGATGACCTCCCCCGGGGCTTCTTCGGTACCTGCCAGCAGGCTGCCGAGCATCACCGTGTCGGCCCCGGCGACCAGGGCTTTGACCATGTCGCCGGAGTTGCGGATGCCGCCGTCGCCGATCAGGGTCGGCGGGTGCTCGAGCCGAGGATTCTTGCGGCGGGTTTCAATGTCCCACCAGCGGTCCAGGGCGGCGCGCACCTCCAGGATGGCCGTCAGTTGCGGGACGCCGCAGCCGGTGACGATGCGGGTCGTGCAGACGGCCCCGGGGCCGACGCCGACCTTGATCGCATGGGCGCCTGCCTCGAGCAGGTCCCAGGCCCCTTCGGCTGTCGCCACGTTGCCGGCGATCACCCACAGGTCGGGATGCCGCTCACGCACGGCCTGGACCATCTCCATGACCCGGTCGTGGTGCCCGTGGGCAACGTCGATGAGCACCCCGTGCAGCCCATCGCAGAGGTCGACTTTGGTCAGGTCGGCGGATTTGACGCCGATGGCCAGGATCCGGGTGCCGGGGGTATCGCTGACCATGCGGGCGTGGGTGGGGGCATCGGTGATGAACCGGTGGATGACCCCGAGGCCGCCAAGCCTGTGCATGGTCTCGGCCATCCGCAACTCGGTGACGGTGTCCATATTGGCGCTGATGATCGGCATGTCGAGCATGAGGTCTCCGACCAGGCGGGTCCGCAGGGACACATCCGACCGGGAGTACACGGAAGACCGGCGTGGGGCAATAAGTACGTCGTCGAAGGTCAGGGCCTCGCGCTGCAACAACTTGACAGCCATGGAATCACTCTTTCGATCGCGATAAAAGGCCCGAACCGGGTCGGGCGCACAGTGGGGCAATCTACCCGATACGGGCCAAAACGACCAGTCGGTGCTCGCCGGGATCAAGTCGTCGTCAGGGTTTGCCGCCCTGTTTTTCACCCGGCAACGCCGGCCGCCAGCCGACCTTTGCGGCGAACTCCGGCGAATGGAGGATCGTCAGCAGGTCCGCCGCGTCTTTGGCCAACGGGAACTCCGACACGGCATAGGACTCGATGGGGGCCAGCCGCCCCGTGTGCGTGGCCCCGTCCACGATCAGGTTGAAGAGATAGCTCAGCTGGATGCTCTCGCCGTCCACAGGCTTCATCTGGGCCCGCACCTGGCGCAGACTCTTGCCCGAGGCTGCGCCGGACAGGAGATATTCCCGCAGGGTGGCGATCCCCAGCGGTACATCGCCTGCCGTGAGGCGACCGGCGTTGGCCGTCAGATGGTCCTGCAGGGCCTGCAGATGGGGCCAGGTTCCGTCACTCATGATGTGCTCCACCCTTGTCTTCATATTTTTTGCGTTTCCGACCGGGCCGTAAGCCTGTCAGTGAAAGCCCTCGCCAGAAATCCTGCAAAGACCACGCAAGTATCCTGGAGGTTAATCCTATATTAACCACAGATGATCGATTTGAAAGTGGAGGCCCTGGTGAGCAAGCAAACGTGGCGGCCGATCGGACTGACGGCTCTCGTGACGATGGCGGTGACCCTCGTCGGTTGCGGCACGCAGTCTCGGATGGTCTCTTATGTGCCTGCCCCGACCTCGACGATGTCTCAGGCGAAGGCCCCGACGACAAAGACTGACGCCGTCGCTGAGAAGGCTTTTCGTGATGCCGCCGCCCAACGTGGCGTCAAGCTGACCGACGCCCAGTTCGACTTGATCAAGGCGGAACGCATCGTCATGCCATCCGGTGTCTTTTCGCCCCGCCCGGCCGAAAACCTCACCGCCGAACAGAACCTGGACGTTCACTTCCACAAGCACGGTAACGAGTTCGGGATCTCCTCCGCCGCCAAATACCTGAGCGAAGCCGTTGCGTTCAACGCCGGCGAACACGGGACCGTCAGCTACTTCTTCGACACGACCTCCTTCGCCAAGGGCTATCAGACCCACGTCGTCCGCTGGAGTGCCACGTCCAAAGAGTTCTCCGCCGTCAAGACCGATGGTGCGGTGACCACCTATTACCGCAATAACTCCGTCGATGCGAAGCGGTTTGTGCCGGTTCCCACTTTCTAAGCAAGCGCTCCAATTTCAACTTAAGCGACGGTGTGCCTGATCAAGGCATGCCGTCGCTGCCGTTTGGTTCGGCATCGGGGTGACGCCGGCATACAGGCGCCTGGCGCACAGCGCCGGTGGTCACCGGTACACTGCGTGTGGCGTTGGCAGTGTCGGCGCATCGTGTGGGTGGGGTGGCGTCTCGGGCCGACCCCACTGAAAGAGGGAATTCCCGATGAGTCAGCACAGTCCGCACCGCAACCGGTTGGCCGACGAAAAGAGCCCCTACCTGTTGCAACACGCTGCGAATCCAGTCGATTGGTATCCCTGGGGTGATGAAGCCTTCGCCAAAGCCAAGGCCGAAGACAAGCCCATCTTCCTTTCAGTCGGCTATGCCACCTGCCACTGGTGCCACGTGATGGAGCGTGAATCTTTCGAGGATACGGCGATCGCCGATGTGCTGAACCGGGATTTCGTCTCGATCAAGGTGGACCGGGAAGAGCGTCCCGACGTCGATGCCGTCTACATGGAGGCCGTCCAGTCCCTGACGGGCCAGGGCGGTTGGCCGATGAGCGTCTTCATGACTCCGGATCGCCGGCCGTTTTTCGGCGGCACCTATTTCCCGCCCACCAACCGGTATGGCCGTCCGGGCTTTCCGCAATTGCTGGCCCAGCTGGCCGATGCCTGGAAAACGAAGCGGGACAGCGTGCTGCAGAGTGCCGACTCGGTCATGCAGCATCTGCAGGCGCCCAAGGGAGCGCCGGGTCAGAGTGACTTGCCCGGTCCCGAGGTGCTGACGGGTGCCTACCGCCGCATGGCAGCCGAGTTCGACCGCTTTTTCGGCGGGTTCGGTGCCGCCCCGAAGTTCCCGCGGCCCCACGGCATACGTTTTTTGCTGCGTTACCACGGGACGACAGGTGAGCCCAACGCTCTGGCGATGGCCACCAAAACCCTGGACTCGATGGCCGATGGGGGCATCTACGATCACCTCGGTGGCGGCTTCGCCCGTTACAGCACCGATGCCGAGTGGCTCGTGCCCCATTTCGAGAAAATGCTCTACGACAATGCCGGTCTTGCCCAAGCCTACATCGAGGCCTATCAGGTCACCGGCAATGAGCGCTATGCCACCATTGCCCGGGAGACCCTCGATTACGTGCTGCGGGAGATGACCAGTCCCCAGGGCGGGTTCTTCAGCGCCGAAGACGCCGACTCCGAGGGAGTCGAGGGCAAGTATTACGTCTGGACACCCACCGACGTGCGGGCGGTGCTGGGCGAAGTGGACGGGGACAATTTCTGCACGTTCTACGACGTGACGGCAAAAGGCAACTTCGAACACGGCTGGAGCATCCTGCGCCGGACGATGACGGTCGAGGCCTTTGCCGAGCGGCTGGGGATTGGCGTCCGTGAGGCCGAGCAGTTCCTCGCCCAGAGCCGGGAAGCCCTGCGACTGGCGAGAAATTTGCGGATCCACCCCCTGCGGGACGACAAGGTCCTGGCTGCCTGGAACGGGATGATGATCAGCGCCATGGCCCAGGCGTATCAGGCGTTAGGTGATATCCGGTATCTGGAGGCGGCCCGCAAGGCGGCCACCTTCGTGGCCAGCGAGATGATGCCGGCCGGTGGGCTCTTGCGCCGTTACCGGGATGGCGATGCCGCCATTGCCGCATTCCAGGAGGATTATGCCTGGCTGATCCCGGCCTTCCTGGATCTGTATGAGTCGACGTTCGACCTGCAATGGCTGCGCCTGGCCAAGCAATTGACCGAGACGATGGTCCAGGAGTTCTGGGACGACGCGGGGACCGGGTTCTGGCTGGTGGGTCGCCACCAGGAGACGATGGTTTCCCAGCCCAAGGATTATTACGACGGTGCCACGGCCTCGGCGAATTCGATGGCCCTGATGGGCCTGCTGCGGTTGGCCGCCCTGACCGGCGATACCGACGCCCAGGACAAGGCCGAGGCGATGATCCGGCGGCAGACGCCCCAACTGGAGCGGCAGCCGACGGCGTATGAGGCCTTTCTGATGGGTGTGCATTTCTGGCAGGGTCCCGTCAAACAGGTCGTCATCGGTGGCCGGCCGGACGGCGACGACACGGCGGCCCTGCTGCGGGCCGTGTGGCAGCAATACCATCCGAACACGGTCCTGGCCCTGTCGGACGGAGCGGAGGCGGAGGCCCTGATTCCCCAGGTCACTGGCCGACACGTCACAGACGGTCAGGCCATGGCTTGGGTATGCGTGGAACAAACCTGCCAGTTGCCGACGTCAGAGCCAAAGGCCCTGGCGGATGCGCTGGCGCTGATCACTCGTTAAAAAAGGGGCTCTGCATGAATCGTTGGGTGACGGCGGGCGCGTTCGCCCTGCTGGTAGCCGGTTTGGGCGCGGCCATGCCAGCCCAGGCCCGTCCGGGGGGCTCGCTGAAGGCCTATCAGGCCCATCTGGCCAAGACGCTGAAGCTCAGGCCGACGGAGACCAAGCGGGTGGAAGGGGGCAGCCCCTCCGACTGGTACCACAACTATGGCGGCAAGACGGCCTCGGGGCTGCCGCTGCAGCTTTCGGTCCAAGTGGCGGGCGATAAGGTCTATTCCCAGGCCCTGACCGTCACGACAAAGGCCGGGCGCCAGACGGATGTCGATACGGTCGTCAGTCTGGCCGAGGCGTTTTGGCAGGAAGCCACTGAAGGGCATGGCAAAGAGGCCAGTAAATACATCGCCCGCCAGATCTCGTCGGGGGCAGAGACGGGTGTGAGCCGGTACCGGGACGTGGCCCTGAGTCTGACCAAGGTCGGTGCCGGGACGCAGCTCATCTGGGTCATCGGGGCGGAATTGCAACCGCAAACCAAGCGAGGCACAAAGCCTTAGCAGAACTGCCGATTGTTTTTCCGGCCGCTTGGTTTTAAATGCAAGTTGACGGGGAATAATATTGTTTACACAAAGTCGTGGGGGTAAGAGTCATGCAACAACTGGTCAAACAAACGGTCCGGAGCACCAGCCAGACGACGGATTTGGTTGCGCCGGCCTCTTTGTCTGCGCCGGTTGGCGACCCAGTCCCGATGTCTGCCCCTGCTGCACCGTCGGATGATGGTCATGGCACCTTCGGCGTCTGGGTCGAGCAGCATCACATCGCTGTCGGCGTGGCCGGCATGGTGTTTGCTGCAGGGCTGGTGACGGTTCCAGGGTTGGCCGCAGCGACACTCAAGCTGGGACCCATCGTCTCGGTGCTCAGCTGGATGGCCGGCCAGGAACTCGTCAAACGGCAGCGGGGCGCCGAGGCGGATGTGGCCGGTTCACTGGCCCTCGGAGTCTTGGGTGCGGCGGTGATTGCCGCCTTCTTCAGCGGTTAGTGTCTCAAAACGTGCATGGCGGGCCGGGCTGACGCAGACCGGGCCGCCATGCACCTTTTGCTGGGTGCGTTAGCCGAAGGTGTGGGGGGGGGTCTCGTAGCGGGCT
>JACMPN010000356.1 GCA_014377495.1 Candidatus Sericytochromatia bacterium | reverse complement strand
CCGGCCACCGTCATCCCAACCAATGCCAACAGGGGCAGCACGAACGTCGCTTTCATTTGGGGCCTTACCTTTCACTCTAGGGTTATCTCTTGGTTAACTTATCGCTGGGGCAAGCGTAATCCTGAAGCGATCAGATGTTGCGGTGATGGCAACTCGAAGTTGTTGTTTGATTGCGACGACCAAGGCCTCGACCACTACGAGAGGCGCTTTCGTCCGATCACCTTCTCTGCAATCAGGTCTCTCATGCCTATCGGCCGACGACCCAGCAGCCGCTCAAGCGTGGATCGACACAGGCGAATTCGCCATTTCGGCTCGCCATCCGGAGTATGGCTGCGGCGCCCCCGGCCGACGATTGCCTTTGATGAAAGACCGGATTCGGTCCGTAATTGGTATCGGAGGTGGGTCGTGCGTCCATTGCGAGTTTCGGAAAATTTCGTGCCTGTGAGCGAGTTCAAGGCTCAAGCCGCCGATTGGCTTCGTAAGGCGAATGAGAGCGGAGCCCCAATTGTTGTCACACAAAATGGTAAGCCAGCGGGCGTCTTGCTCTCACCTCAAGCCTTTGACGCCCTCACGGAGCGGGCCCGTTTCGTCGAGGCCATCGACGCCGGCCTAGCTGACGCAGACGCCGGCCGTGTGCAGCCTCACGACGAGGTGGCCCGTCGGTTGAAAGCACGCTTCGGCGCCAAAACGAAATGAGACGACGGCAGGCAGGCGGGCGACCAGATGACCGAGCGCTGACGGTTGTTTGGACCGAGCGTGCATTGACCGATTTCGACTCGATTGGAGACTCCATTGGAGACTCCATCGCCGCTGGCAGCCCATTGGCGGCAGATCGATGGGTGCGTGAGATTCTTGCCGCCGTCGAAAAGGTCACCAATCTGCCCCTGGCGGGCCGCAGTGTCCCGGAAGTGGAACGGCCTGATATCCGGGAAATATTGAAACGCACGGACCGGGTTGTTTATCGGGTGGGAAGCGACCGCCTTGAGGTCCTGACTGTGTTTGAGGGACACCGGCTGTTCCCGGAGTCACTTTGAACGGGTCGTCTCGGCTTTCACGGCCACCCGGGCGTGTTGGGGATCGACGGTCAACTGCCAGTGACGCTGGCCGGCCCGCACCTCGACGGTGAGCGCCGAGGGCGTGACCGTCTGGCTCAGCGTCGTCGACGTCCCGCCGGCGAGGTCCAGGGCCCAGACGACCGTCGCCTTGGGGCCCGTTTGGCGCAAGAGGGCGGCCGGCACCCGATCCATCACCCGATTGGTCATGCCCGTCCCGGTGATGACCTGCGCCAGCCCCCCGGGGGCGACGATCAGCGACGCCGTCCAATCCGGCGCCAGGCGCAGGGGCAGCGTCACGCCTTGGGCGGCCGGCCGGACGACCGTGTCCTTCAGGTGCTGATACCCATGGCGGCCAGGCCCCTGCCACGGTGGCGCCGTTGCGGTCATCGCCCATTGCCCGAAGGCGTGGCAGACGATGTCCCAGGTATGCGGTTGCTGGCTCTCCATCTGATCGGCGAACACCACCAGGTCGTGATCGAGCAGGAACGCCGTCCGCACGAAACGGACCCCGGGGGCGATGGCACCGGCGTCGGTCATGGCGTAGTCCACCCCGCCGGTACTGCCGAAGGCCAGGCAGGTGCCTGTCGCCCGGGCCTGATCCTGCTCGTCGACCGCCAGCGTGTTGTGGGCGACGGTCGTGCGGTTCCATTCGCCATGCATCGGGGAGCCGTAGGGTTGGATCCCGGCATCCGGGCAGACGACCCGCCCCCGGGAATAGAGGACGAAGCCGTTTTTGTCGGGATGCCCGTGCCCGCCGCCGTGGGGGCCGTACTTCAGGCACAGCCACGTGGCGTCGCTGCCTTGCCCTTTTTGCAGGATGGCGTACCCGGACGTGCTCGCATTGCGGCTGCCCGAGGCCGGGGCGACGGCGGACGGGACTTGCGGGAGGCCGTACCACAGCGCCGGTTCGCTCATCCGGTCGGACGGGATACCGGCGGCAAACAGCGGGTCTTTGTACCGGGCGTATGCCAATTCGTAGAGGGGATTTTGGGCGCTGACCTCCTCGCTGTCGTTGAACGCCGGCAGCCGCAGGTTCGGCATGGCGAAGCGCAACGGGGCCGTGAACAGGCGATGGAGCGGTTCGTCGTAGAGGTTCGTCCCCGCATGGCGAGCCGCTTCGGTCAGGGGGGCGAGGGCGTTCAACATGTAAAACTGGTAACCCCAGGCCCCTTCGAACCAGACCCCGTCATCCTGCACGCCCTGGCGCAGCTGCTGGCGGAAACCCTGTTGCGGATCGTCGAGGGCCACGCCGATCAGGCTCTGGTCCCCGAGGAGGTAACCGACGAGGCCGATCGCCGAGTTCTTCCAGCACTGGATGTTGTGCACGCCCAGCGGGTAGGGCAGCAGGCACTCGCGTACCGCCGGGAGAAAGACCTGCTCGGCCAGGTCCCGGCGCTCCTGGGCGCTGAGGGTGTCCCAGACCAGATCCGCCCCCTGGGCCACGGGGATCAGCCAGACGGCTTCGTCGAGGATGGTGCTTTGGGCGTGACCGCCGCCGAACCGGCTGCCCGGGACGTATTCATGAAAGGGATAGCGCCGGTAGGCGTCTTTGTAGGCCAGCAGCAACGTGCGGGCAAAGCGGGCATACGCCGGCTCCCCGGTGAGCTGGTAGGCGATGCCGGCGTTGCGGATCGAGCGGGCATGGGCGTAATGCCGATGCCCGATGACGACGCCATCGAGATCCGTAGGCGGCTTGGCGGGATCCGAGGCCAGGATCTCCCCGTCGACGGGACAGCGGTGCTCCCAGTGCCAGGGCGCCAGTTCCTTGCCCGTCTCCAGGCGGACGCCATGCTTGGGGCAGACGTAGAAATGGCTCCAGTTGCCACCCCGTGGCGGCAAGGTCACAGGCTCGGCCATGCTGCGTTTCAGTTCCGCCAGAGTCTTGTCCCAGAGCGGCGCCGAGGCCGAGCCGTGCACGCGCTCCCGCAAGGCGGGCAGGTCACGGGCATCGAACAGCAGACGGGGATGGGGCGGCAGCGGGGCCGCCTGCGCCTCGGCGCTCAGCTCACCAGGGCCGATCAGGGCCAGGCTGGTCAGGCAGGCGGCGATCGTGTGGGCGATCCGGTGGGTCACGGTCATTCGGTTACTGTACCCCGGCGGGCGCTCGCCAGAAGCTTTGCCTTACAGATCAGATCAATCCATGATGAACAGCTTGGCCCCAGGGTAGAGGAGCGATGGGGTTCCGCATCAGTCCCCACCTGGTAGCTTACGTGCTAGCCAGCAACGATCGACCTCATGGGCTTATTGGGCTGGCGCGGCTGCCGCCGCCGTGGCTGGGCCGCTGATCGCGGTCGCGATCGCCTGGTGGATCCCGAGTCCATCCATCATGCGGCCTGTGATCATGGAGCCGGCGATCCCGGCGCCGATGGTGAGCAACGTCAGGGGCAGGCCTGCTAGGGCAGTACCGGCAATGCCGACGCCCGCACCCCCGGCAGCCATGCCGCCCAAGGAACTGATGCCGCCGGTAACCGTGTCGGCCGCCACCGCTCCGGCCATTTGTCGGGTCGTCATCGTCTTCGCCACGAAGGTCTGGTAACCGTTGACGGCCAGAGATACGACCCCGCTGATGGCGGCGCCGATCCCGGCCCCCTTGGCCAGGGCGGGGATAGACGCCTTGAGGTTGCCGATCACGCCCTTGACGAAGTGGGAGGCTTTCGACACGATCCCGGACGCCGCACTGCCCACGGAGGCGACGGACACGCTGGCGCCGGCCGCCGCATTGGCGGCGACGCTGACCGCCGGG
>JACMPN010000355.1 GCA_014377495.1 Candidatus Sericytochromatia bacterium | reverse complement strand
GCGGGCATCGAGGCGGCCGTCGACAAGGCCACAGGCACCAAAGCCATCCCCGGCAACAGCGTCGCATTGCTCATCGAAGGGCAATACTTCGAAAGCCTCTGGCCGACTCTCCGTCAGGCCAAGGACAGCATCCTCATCTCGTCGCTGAAGATCGACGACGGCCCCTATGGCAAGCAGACCGCCGACATCCTGGCTGAAAAGGCCAAGGCGGGCGTGCAGGTGCGGGTCTTGTTGGACACGTTCAACAGCCGGGGGGACGTCGGCAAGGACAGCATCGCCAAAATGCGCCAGGCCGGCGTCCACGTTTACCTGCTGGACAAGCCCGTCGGCCGGACGGTAATGGAGATCCAGCACCGCAAGCTGACCATCGTCGACGGGGACACGGCGTACGTCGGTGGTCAAAACCTCGACTGGGCCGGACACAATGCTCACGATGCGACGATGAAAGTGCGCGGGCCCGTCGTCGCCAACTTGCACCAGCTGTCGGTGGATCTCTGGCGGCAGGCCGGCGCCCCCGAGTTGCCCGATCCGCCGATGCCCCGGCCGCAATCCGTCGGCAAGGTCGTCCTGCGGCCGCTGGTCACCGACCCCTGTGACCGCTCGTTTAAGGAAGCTGTCTTGGCGGCGATCGACGCCGCCAAGGACCATATCTACCTTGATCAGGTCTTCTTTTCCGACACCGAGGTGATCGAGCGGCTCGGCCATGCGGCCAAACGCGGTGTCAAAGTCGAATTGGTCATCCCCCAGAAGTCCTACTCCAAGGAGATCAACGCCGTGAACCGGCTGGATCTGCCCAAACTGATCAACATGGGCATCCATGTGCGGTTGAACCCGCATGAGACTCACATGAAGGCGATGACGATCGACGGGTCCTGGGGCGTGTTGGGCTCGACGAATCTGGATGGCCGGGCCCTGAACGACAACTACGAGCTGTCACTGGCGATCTCGAACCCGGAAACCGTGCAGGACCTGGACCGCCGCATCCTGCTGCCGGCGATCCTCAGCTCGCCCCGGGCCACGCCCACCAGCCTGGCGGTCCCGAATCAGGGTTACGCTGCCGTCATCAAGGACCGCGTCCTGTCCTGGGGCCGTCGCCTCTTCTAAACGCCACACCGTTTCAATGTTCACATCGCCTGGGGCAGGACCAATGGCTGGGTTGCCCGGCTCATATCGAACTTCTGGGCCAGGACGGCCACGGCGTCCTGATGGCCCTGGTCGAAGTAGCGCTCGCGCATCTTGCGGTCGAACATGCCTGTGAACAGGTCCCCTGCCAACGGCACTTCCGGGAAGATCGGGATGATCTGCACGATCCGCCGCTTCAGGAAACCCGCCAGACCGTCCAGGCCCGCCGCCCGGCAGATCAGGTCGTTGCGGGTGCTGGCCTCGTAGTTGCCGTCCTCGTCCCGCTCCAGTACCTGGCTCAGATAGACGATCTGCTGGTTGGCTTTGATAACTTTGTAGTAGTTCGCACTCAGGTAGCCGCCGGCGATGATGTTGAAGATGCGGCTGATGTACTGGAGGATCGTCGTCGGTTCGCTGTCCGACGTCGGGACGCTGGTGGCCGCCATGACGACAAAGACCTTGTCCACCTCGTGGTCCAGCTTGATGGCCTGGGAGATCGGGCTGTTTTCGATGAAGCCGCCGTCCACGTAGAGCCCGTCTTCGCCGGCTTCGCGCATCCGGATCGGCGGAAAAATGAACGGAAAGCTCGCCGAGGCCACGGCCGTCGTCCGCAACCGGTCCATCATCGTCGCCCACTCGCCGGGGGTGCGTCCCGCCTCCCAGCTGAATTGCCGGTAGCGGCTGTAGCTGCGCTGGATGTCGTCGGCCTGGATCGACGTTTCGCCGGAGAGGTTGCAGACACCGATCGCCAGCTTTACCGGACGTGCGACGTTGGCCGGCGGGTGCAGCGACTGCTCGAGGAGCCCCTGCAGGAAGCTGCTGCTCATGAACCCGAGAAAGCGCCCTTTCATCAGCTTGCGCAGGGCGTCGAGCGAGTCGAGGCCGATCCGGGGCATGTAGCGGCCTTCGAACGGGTCGATCCCCAGGCGGATGCCGATGTTTTGCAGCGACTGGGTCTGCAGGTCGTCCTGATCCTCCATCGGGTTGAAGCAGTGATAGAAGTTCTTGGCGTCGACGTCACGCAGCCAGACTTCCTTGAGGTGCTTGCGGACCTGGGCCGGGGTGAACTGCCCCGAGGCCAGAAGGTTGCTGGTCACGACACCGTTCAGGGCCCCGGAGCTGATCCCGACGATGACGTCGGGGTGGACGCGTTTTTCGGCCATGGCCAGCAGGACCCCGGCCTCGTAAGCGCCCTTGGCGGCACCACCACTCAGGACCAGTGCGACTTTGCCCATGGCTCTTCCTTGTCTGCCCGGCTGCTGGAGCCGATGCTACTGCAGGTCGTGATGACACCGCTTGTGCCGGATTGCCCAAACCGGCAGACCCTCCCGTGGGCCGCCACGGCAAACGACCGGCCTGACTCGGGTGAGTCTGACCGGTCGTGACTGGGTGCTGGTCTGCGCGAAACAGTGCCGCACGCACACGGGCGGGGCGGATGGGCGGGGCGCACGCGGGCGACACGCTTAGGCATCATTGCCTCCTAGTCCGACATTGGGCTGGTCTCTCCATTATGGGCAGCCAGGCGGCTGTAATCAAGTGTTTGAGCGCACCTTTACCATGACACCAACCTGCGTCCGGCCAGACGCGGCAATGCGGGCCGCCGCAGCGACCCGCATCAGGCAAATGCTTAGCTGTTGCTGAGCATGAAATCGGTGCCCTTGTCCTTGATGCGGACCTTGTTTTTGTCCGAACCGTAGACCCAGTACTTGGTGCTGTCGGCGGCCTGCATGTTGTAGCCGACCGAACCACCGTTGGTGAAGGTGCCGGTGTTGAAGGTCTCCAGCGAGGTGGTGGTGAGACCCGAGAACGGGTTGCTCAGGGCCTTCCAGTAGGCGCCCGTCTGAGCTTCCTGCTGGAGCAGGACGACGGTTGTCGGGTACTTGCCGCCGAAGTCGACACCGTAGGACTCGAGCATCGTCTGCACCGTGTGGGCGTTCGACTTGACGTTGGCGATCTTGGCCCGGTCCGTGGCGCCGATAAAGTTCGGCAGGGCGATGGCGACCAAAATACCGATGATGACGATGACGACCATCAGCTCGATGAGCGTGAAGCCTTCTTGGGACTTGCGCATGGGTTGCTTTCCTCACAAACAGGTTTGAACGGGACTTTGGTTTTACGGGACATTGACCATCAGCCGCTCATGCGCAACTCCGGCCCGAAACGACACAGGGCCAACTCTGCCCAGGATCAGGCAAGCACAATACAAGGGGTCGTTCCCCCTGACAACGGCGTCCGTCAGGTTTCTGGAATGGGGTTCCCGTCCCGGGTGTTGTCCATCCATTACGGAACCCGCTTCACTTTCCTTCAATTCCCAGATTTCCCCCTTGTTAAACCCGCTTCCGGCACGATCAGGGGGATATCGCCACTTACGGCCAATTAACAGGCCGGATTAGGCCGGGATAAACGGAAGGCCGGACTTTTGCAGTTTGAGGCCCAACGCCGTGTCGGGTGCTTTATCCTGCCGGCGAATTCCGGGCATAGGCTCGAAGTGGCTCAGACGTCGGTTGCCACGCCTGTGACCGTCAGGACCGGCGGGGCCGTCGTCAGGCGGGCCATGACCCCCAACGGCAGCGTCACCTGGTGATAGGTGTGTCCCAGGGGCAAGCCATAGATGACCGGAATCCCCAGGCGACTCAAATGGTCCCGCAGCACATCGTCCAGGCTGAGGCTGGGATGATAGCCCCGGCGGGTGTCGGGTTCCACGTCGACGCAGCGGCCGACGACGATGCCCGCCCCCGCCTGCAGCTTGCCGGCCAGTCCCATCTGGGTCAGCAGCGTGTCGATCTGATACGGCGGACAGCCGACATCTTCGAAAAAGAGGATCTTGCCCGTGGTGTCGAGTTCGTAGGGTGTCCCCAATGTCGCCGCCAGCAGGGTCAGGCAGCCACCGATGATTTCGCCCTCCGCCTCGCCCGGGGCGATGACCCAGACAAAGGGATTGGCCGGATCGGCAGGGACTTCGCCCAAGGCCTCGCCCGTCATCAGGGCCCGCCAGCAGTGTTCCTGGGTAAAGGCGTTGCCGCCCGGCGGAGTCAGGCCGAGCAAATTTGGTCCATGGAACGTGACGACGTTGCTCCGGACCCCGAAGGCAACGTGCAGGGCCGTGACGTCTGAAAACCCCAGAAAAATGCGGGGCTGGGCCGCCATCGCCGCATAGTCGATCAACGGCAGCAACCGCAGAGAGCCGGATCCGCCCCGCAGGCAGATGATGGCGGCGACCGTCGGATCCCGCAGCAGGACGTTCACGCTGTCCGCCCGCTCGGCATCCGTGCCGGACAGATACCCCCGGCGCAATGCCTGGACTGCCGGTGGCACCGTGACGGCAAACCCCCAGCGCCCCATCGTCTCGACGGCCTGCTGGAAGTCGCTTTCCAGCCAAACGCCGCTGGCCGGCGCGGCAATGCCGACCGTCTGTCCCGTATACAACGGACTGGGGCGCAGCTTGGCCGTCACGGCGCCGGCTCCGCCGCTTGACCGGTGCGGCGGACGATCAGCCAGCCACCGTCCCGCAATTCCAGATCATCGACGATGCGCATCGGCACTCCGGGCCGGGTATAGACCAGGTGGGCCGTCGTCCGGTCCCGCTCGACCCAGACCCAGCCCTGGCGGCTGGCCGGCAGATCTTTGGGCGGGAGTGGCACGCCGGCACCGGGCAGGACGCCAACCAGCGGTTTTTTGGCCTTGTAAGCAGCCCAATAGGCATCGACCGTCCCGCTCGGCGTGGCCAACGCCGCCGGCAGCCCGGGTGTGGGCGCCTCGGCCGTCAGGACTTCCTGGGCCCGGTCACGGCTGCGTTGTGCGGCAGCGGCATCCTTGGGCGCCTGTAGGGACGCCTTGAGCAGGAACAGGGAGGCAACTTCATAGCGGTCGCCAGGGGTGTACGCCTCATAACGGCCCAGGGCTCTGAGGGGGAAACGGCTTTCGCCTTGCTCCAGCCAGCCCAGGGCGGCGTCCGTCTGACCCAATTGCCGGAGCCAGCGGGCGAGGACGATATAGGGCAGCGGATGCCGATACGGGTTGATGCGCACGGCATCCGCCCCGACGGCCGCCGCCCCTTTGATGTCGCCCTTGGCGGCGAGCAACTGGGCCTTCTGCAGGGGATAGGCGGCGTTGAGGGGATCCAGGTGGATCGCTTCGTCGACGGCGACGAGGGCGTCGTCGTAACGGCGGAGCAGGGTGAAGGCCTCCGCCCTGCTGCCGGCCACAGCGGCGGAATGGTGGGGCAGGGCCGCCTGGGCTTTGTCATAGGAGTCGAGGGCGCCGGCAATGTCACCCTGGCTGAGGGCCCGGTCGCCCTTTTGAAAATCCCGGGTGGCGATGGCGGAGCGGGTCGGAACGATGAGCAGGACCAATGCCGCCGCCAGCCGAATCACTCGGCCCGAGCGGGTCGGGGCCGTCTCGCTCTCGATGGGCGGGGCCACGCCGGCAAGGAGCATCCCGGCCATCAGCCAGAACAGGAGGGGAATGGCCAGGACACTCCAGTCCAGATCGAAGCCGATATGGACGAGGGCGGCGATCAGGGCCGCCGCCAGGGCCGTCTGCGGGGCCCGCTCCTCGGCGGGGACCTGGCGGATCCGCCACATGGCCAAGCCCATGGCGGCGAACAGCCCACACCAGGCCAAAAGGCCCAGGGTCCCCGTCTCGCCGAAGAGCTGGACGTAGAAATTGTGGGCATTGATCGAGTAGTAGCCGGGCTGATCCTGATAGGCCCGCGACGCCGTGGCATAGGTGCCGGGACCCGTGCCGAGCAGCGGATGGTCCATGCCCATGCCCATGGCGGCCCGCAGCAGTGCCTGGCGCCAGGGGGTGGAGGTCTCGTCGCCCCTGCCGAGCAGGCTCTGCACGAGCGAGGTGAAGCGGGCGACAAACCGCATGGCATAGGGCCCGACGAGGACCAGACCGACGACGCCGGTGGCCAGGGAACCGACGATCATCCGGCGGCGGACGATGCCGGCGGTGTTGAAAAGCAGATACGCCAAACCGATGCCGGCAGCCAACAGCGCCGAACGGGACTGGGTCATCAGCAGGGCCATGATCTGAGCGGCAAAGGCGAGGGTGCCGATCGTCCGCCAGGTGCGGGACTCGCCGCCGGTGAGGACCAGGGTCAGGGGCAACGTGAGCAGCAGGTAGGCGGCGAGATCGTTGCTGCGGTTGAAGAAGGAGGCGGCCAGATCGGCGTGGTGGACGACGATGTCGATCAGACCGCTCGCCGCCGCCAGAGTGCCCAGGCCCACGATGGCCAGGCTGAACTGGGCCCGCCGCAATGCGTCCACGGTCCGCCAGGCGATCCAGGCCGTCGCCAGACAGACGGCCCAGCGGCAAAGTTCCTCGATGCTCGCCAGGCGGTTGACCGAGCCGACGGTGCTGGCCACGCCGATGGTGAAGATGGCGGCAAAGGGCCACCGCCAGGGGAAACGCGCCGCCCCGGGCAGCATCAGGGTCAGCAGGAGCAGACCGCCGATGGCGATCTGGGCCAGCAACTGCGCCGGCAGGTAGCGGCCGCCATAGGCGAGCAGGACGCCGCCGACGACGGCCAGAAGGGCCCAGGGAACGAGGGTACGACGATCGAGGGATGGGGACACAGGTGTAAATCTCTCCGTTTTCTGCCCAGCTTAGACCAGATGGCGGCCAACTCGAAATATGGGGCGGAACATCAGGGGGCGAAACGACAGGGCCCCGGCAACCTGTGAGGTTGTCGGGGCCTTGGGCCGTCAGGCGACCATCTGCCGCCAGGCGAGTTGCTTAGCTGTTGCTGAGCATGAAATCGGTGCCCTTGTCCTTGACCCGGACCTTGTTCTTGTCCGAACCGTAGACGAAGTACTTGGTGTTGTCGGCGGCCTGCATGTTGTAGCCAACTGCGCCACCATTGGTGAAGGTGCCGGTGAAGGTCTCCAGCGAGGTGGTGGTGAGGCCGTCGAACGGGTTGCTCAACGCCTTCCAGTAGGCACCGGTCTGGGCTTCGCCCTGCAGGTTGGCAACGGACGTCGGGTACTTGCCACCGAAGTCGACGCCGTAGGACTCGAGCATCGTCTGCACCGTGTGGGCGTTCGACTTGACGTTGGCGATCTTGGCCCGATCCGTGGCGCCGATGAAGTTCGGCAGGGCGATGGCGACCAAAATACCGATGATGACGATGACGACCATCAGCTCAATGAGCGTGAAGCCTTCTTGGTTCTTCTTTTTCATTCCCGTTGTCTCCTTTAACCTGGCGTGTCGTTGAGGTTTGCCGTTCAGGCTACCACAAGCCGCATGCCATGACTGTGCTGGTGTAACTGGCTGGATGCCGCAAAATGAGCCTGGCGCTCCGCTGCGGCGACGGAGTCCGGTGCGCTGCCTGGCATCCCACCAGCGCTGAGAACGGTTCCGAACACGGCGATCGCATCCGTGCTGCAACTGCTTATTTCGCCGGTTCCCGGGGGTTGGGCGGGTCGCTTGTCGCTGGCACTAAACCTTAATTCCCAGCGTTTTGCCCGGCTAAACGGTCCGCGGTCGATTATCCGCAAATCTTTTTTCTCCGGGTTGCCAGATGGCCCTGAGTGCCTTGGATACCGCCAGCGAGGCCACGTTTCCCCGCAGTGTGCGCCAGCTCACACGCCGTCGGCGTCTGGGCTCATAAAGCATGGAAAACGGGGCGACATTGGCCTGTCGCCCCGTTTAACTGTGGCTTGTGGTTCGCCGAACTGGCGTCGGTTACATAATGATGAAGCAAAGCGCCCATTTGCAGGTATGCCCTTGATGGCGAGCCGTTCTGCCGAAATGGCTGCTTTCCCGCCGGCATGAGGTCGTGCTAAACGGATATGGCCTTGAAATTTCGGCTTGAGCACGGGGGCCGGTCAACCCATTACCACCTGCTTCCCATTTTGGTGGCAGTCCAACCCCAGGACGGCCATTTGGGGGGCACGGTGTCCCGCTGCCTGGCGGTCTCACGCCCGGACGAAGAAGCGGAAAATGCTGGCGTGGCGTAGGCTCGGCGGGCACCGCGGAATGTGTGCAGCGGAGCATGAGCCATGACGTTTGATGGGGAGTCTGCGGTCATTGCCGGGTTGGCCGCCACCTTTGCCATGACCCTCTTCTATGTATGGGCGCTGTGGGTAGGCTGGCTGCACCTGGATTTTGCCCGCCTGCTCGGCGACGGTGTCATGCGCCATGGCCCGGGCACCGTCGTCGTCGGTTTGCTGTTGCATTTTGCCAGCGGCGGCGCCTTCGGGTTGCTGTATGCCGCACTCTTCGACATTGTCGGCCTCTCGCCCACGCCGATCGCCCTGCTCGTCGGGGCCGGTTTCGGGGTATTCCACTTTCTGTTGGCCATGCCGCTGATCCATCTGGCCGGCAATCTCGGGGCCCGTCACCGCCTGCCCGGCGACGTGAACCCTGGGGAATGGGGGATCAATTACGGACCGCAGGAAGCGGGTTTGCGCTTGGTGGGACACATGCTTTACGGCACGGTGATGGCCGCCATCTACAGTGCCCTCAAGGTGGACCCTGCCTACCGGACGGCGGCCCTGGCCACGGCCGTCGTTTCCGTCGTCGGCTTGGTCGTTCTCTATCAGCGCCTCTTTCAGCAGGGCGAGCTGGAAATCCGCAGACAAGGTCAGGCGCCGACCCAGCGCCACCTCTCGACTGACGAGGTCCTGGCGGCCCGCGCACGAGTGCAACAGCGATTCGAACAAGGCGAGATCACGTTCGACGAATATCAGCGCCAGCGACGCAGCTACGCCATCGACCCCTGAGGGTTCATGTGAGAGGCATGCCACTGGTCTCCGGTATAAAAAAAAGCCGGACCGGGCATAATGGGGTTAACGGGAGGGCGCAGTCATGGCAATCGGCCACGAATATGCGGCAATGAACAGTGCCGCAGCCTACGAGAACGGTACCGAAAAAACGAAAGCCAAGGGTCAGACGGACGCCAACTCGGCGACCTCGGACCTGGCGACTGCGACGGACACCCGGACGACGGGCAAGGCCAGCGAGGGGTTGGATGTCGCTGAGCAGTACATGTCCAGCGTCGCCGATTGTGCCAAGCACAAGAAATACGCCCAAGAGGTCAACAATCTGATCCTCTTTGGCAAGACTGCCTTGGATGCCCAAGCGGCGCTGTCCGGGATCGGATAGGTTCAGACAACCGGTTGGACCCCGCCCTGGTGGCGGGGTCCAGTCGCGTTTGGTCCGTCCTTCAGGCGGCGATGCGGGGGACTTCGGGAAAATTCTCGGCCGGTGGCGGACTGCTGACCGTCCATTCCAACGTGTGGCCGCCCCAGGGATCCTCGGGGGCAGGGGGGCCGCGCCGCAGGGACTGCACGACATTGATGATCAGCAGGAGCTGCGCCGCACCCAGGACGAAGGCCCCGACGGACACCACCCGGTTCCAGTCCGTGAAAACCGGGGCGTAAGTGGCGATGCGCCGGGGCATGCCCATCACGCCGAGGAAATGCATCGGGAAGAAGGCCACGTTCATGGCTGTGATCGTCAGCCAGAAATGCCATTTGCCCAAAGGCTCGCTCAGCATCCTGCCGCTCATCTTGGGGAACCAGTAGTAGAAAGCGGCGAACAGGGCGATCATTGAACCGGCAAACAGCACGTAATGAATGTGGGCGACGACAAAATAGGTCTGGGTAACGGCGATATCGACCGGTATCGAGGCCAGAAAGATGCCGCTCAGCCCTCCGATGACGAAAAAGGCCACGAAACTGGTGGCAAAAAGCATCGGCGTGTGGAATTGCAGGTCCCCGCCCCACAGGGTCGCCAGCCAGCTGAAGATCTTCACCCCGGTTGGGATGGCGATGAGCATCGTCGTCACCATGATGGCGATCCGCAGCCGCACGTCGATCCCGGTCTGGAACATGTGGTGGGCCCAGACGACGAAGCCCAGGACCCCGATCGCGACGGAGGAATAGGCGATGGCCAGATAGCCGAAGATCGGCTTGCGGCTAAAGACCGGCAACACCTCGGAGACGATGCCGAAGCCCGACAGGATCATGATGTAGACGGCCGGGTGGGAGTAGCTCCAAAACAGGTGCTGCCAGAGGACCGGATCGCCACCACCGGTGGCTTTGAAGAAACTGGTCCCGAAGTTGCGATCGAAGAGCAGCATCGTCAGGACCCCGGCCAGCAACGGCGTGGCGATCACCTGCAGCCAGGCCGTGACCAGCCAGGTCCAGACGAAGAGGGGCATGACGTTCAGCCGCATGCCGGGGGCGCGCAGGTTGAGGATGGTGACGATGAAATTCAGCCCGCCGAGGATCGAGCTGATCCCCAGCAGGTGCAGGCTGAGGATCCACAGATCGGTGCCGAACCCCGGCGAATAGGTGCTGTCGGTCAGGGGGGGATAGCCTGTCCACCCCGCCTGGGCGGGGGGTCCGACGAACAGCGAGCTGTACAGGAGCAGGCCGGCCAACGGGTAGAGCCAGTAGCTGATGGCATTCAGCCTGGGAAACGCCATGTCCTTCGCCCCGATCAGCAGGGGCACGAAATAGTTGCCGAACCCTGTCAGCGCCGGGATGACGACCAGGAAAATCATCGAGGTCCCGTGCAGGGTCAGCGTGTGGTTGTAAGTGTCCGGGGTGAGCACGGACATGCGCGGGCCGAACAGTTGCAGGCGCAATGCCAGCGCTTCGAAACCGGCCACGAAGAAGAGGATCAGGCTCGTCCACAGGTACATCAGGCCGATTTTCTTATGGTCGGTGGTGGTCAGCCACCCCCAGACGCCGGCCCAGCGTGAGGCGGGGGCAGGGCCCTGGGCCGAGGGTCGGGCGGAAATCGACATAGTCACCGTCCTCGCAAGGCGCGTACCTGGGCGGGAGTCACGGTCGAGCCGCGATTCCCCCACGTGGTCCGCTCATAGGTGATGATCGCTGCCAGCTCCTCGTCACTCAGCTGGACGAAGGGCGGCATGACGCCGTTGTAGGTCTGGCTTTTGACGGTCAGGGGGCCCATCTTTCCTTTGAGGACGAGGCTGATGTGGGCGTCCGGTGGCCCCGAGGGGATCTCGGCTCCGGCCAACGGGGGGATCGCCCCGGCCAACCCCTCTCCGTTCAGTTGATGGCAGGCTGCACAGTTCGTCTCGTAGAGGGCTTTACCGGCCCCGCCGGCCGCCTGGCCCTGGGACTGGGCGACCATCTGCCGCTGCCACCCGGCAAAGGCTTCCGGCGGCATCGCCTCGACGGCAATCTGCATACGGGAGTGGAGGGTCCCGCAAAGCTCCGCACACTGACCGACGAAACTGCCCGCCCGCTCCGTCCGGAACCACGTCTGGTTGATCCGGCCCGGGATGGTGCTGATTTTGAAGGCGAAGTCGGGGACGTACCAGTTGTGGATGACATCGGCCGACGTGAGCAGCAGCTTGATGTTCCGGTGCGCCGGCACCCGCAGTGGCTGGTTCGTCAGGATGAGGCCGCTATCCGGGTACCGGTATTCCCAGTACCACTGATGGCCGATGACCTCGACCGTCAGGTCCGGTGGCGGGATGGTCTCCATGGCCATCAGCGTCCGGTAGGAGGGGACGGCGATGATCAGCAGTAGAATCGCTGGGACGACCGTCCAGACGATCTCCAGGACAATGTTGCCATGGACGAGGCGGGGTATGCGGCCGGGCTGATGCCGGTAGCGCCAGATGGCGACGCTGAGCACCGTCCAGACGACAAACAGGATGCCACCCGTGATGATCGTGATCAGGTTGAACAGGCTGCCGACCTGGGCGGCGACGGGCGTCACCGGGTCGTCGAACAGGTTCCAGCCGGCGGCCGTCGGCGCGATACAGATGCTCCCCAGGCAGGCCGCCAGGGTCGTGATCACTGTGATCAGCCAGCGGCGGAGCTTCAGACCGGTGCCGTTGGCCATGCGCCGTGTCCTTTCATCGCAGGTAGATCGAGACGAAGAGCAGCAGCCACACGGCATCGACGAAATGCCAGTACCAGCCGGCCAGCGTCACGCCTTCATGCCGGTAGGGGCTGAACGCGCCCTGCAGGGCCCGGGCCAGGTTCACCCCCAGGAACAGCACGCCGACCAGGACATGCAGACCGTGGAATCCGGTGAGCAGGTAAAAGACGCTCCCTAAGGTTCCGGAGCGGATCGACAGCTCGGCATGGCGCCATTCCCAGCCCTGCCCGGCCAGGAAGATGACGCCCAAAGCGATCGTCGCCGTCAGCCCGAGGAGGAAACCCCGCCGGTTGCCGTGCTTCAGGGCCGCATGTCCGGCCGTCATCGCCAGGCCACTGATCGCCAGGATCATCGTGTTCAGCATCGGCAGCCGCAATGAGCCGAGCGACGGCGTATCTGGCGGCGGCCAGATGGGGCTGAGGCCCCGCAGATAGAAGTAGCCGATGAAAAAGGCTGCGAAAAAGGCGACCTCGGAGGCGATGAACAGGACCATGCCCAGGCGTTGATCCTTGCTGATCAACGGTGCCGGGACGTCGGCCATCGGCTCATGGAGCAACTGCCGCCACCAGCCGACGCTGCCGACGACCGTGACGACGAGCCCGATGAGGACGAGCCCGGAGCCGATGGCACCGCTGCCCAGACTCACCGGCAGGCTGATCGCCAGGAGAAATATGCCAAAGGCCGCCACCAGCGGCCAGATGCTGCCATGGGTATGCTCCGGGCTATGGGGGGCCGGTGCGGGCGGACGCGGTCGGCGGCCACGCACGGAGCTGCTCACGTCCAGACCCTCCCTTTTTGGCCCCATTTCGGCTGCGGTGCCGATCCTAGCCAGCATGGAGGCGTCCGGCCATGGGCCGAACGGCCAGTACTGCCGGGTCCCGGGGCGTCGCCCGAACGGGCGGCACCGGCCCACCCTGCCGGCAGGTCCGGCACATGTGACGGAACACTCGCCCCAGTTGACCTGCTTGGACGCCGAAGCGGTGGATACCCGGTCCGAAACCTACGGCCGACGCAAAGTGGCCTGTGAATCGGTCGTATGGGAATGGCAAGCAAAAGACCTGGCGACGGTGGTCCTGCGCCCCAGCGTCGTCTGCGGGGCACACGGCTATCCGGACCGGATGGCTTATTGGATTTGGCGCGCCACCCAGGGACGGCCGTTCCTGCTGCCGGCGGCGGGGCTGACCGTCTTCAGGCGCGCCTAGGCGCCGGATCTGGCCCAAGTCTTCCTGTGTCAAACAATCAGTGACCGAGACTGGTCTCGAGGGGCAAAGTCAGGCAAGGCAGCCCCCAGGCCGACCAACGGGCTTTCTGTGCTGCCTCTAACAGACTGTCGCCTTCACACAGGCTGTAACGGGGATGGTCCCGCATGCTGCGGGCGGGCCAGTCGATCGGCAAAAGCCTGCTCGGCCAGCAACTCATAGGAGCGGACCCGGTCGGTGTGATCGGCGATCAGGTTCATGACCATGATCTCGTCGGCGGCGGTCAGGGCCAGCAGGTCGTCGAGTTTCTGGCGCACCGTGGCGGGACTGCCGACCGTGCGGTCT
>JACMPN010000354.1 GCA_014377495.1 Candidatus Sericytochromatia bacterium | reverse complement strand
TTGCCGGCCATGTTCGGCCCCGTCAGGATGATCAGCCGCTGGGCATCCGTGTCCAACGTGACGTCGTTGGGAACGAACGTGCCCGGCGGCAGGATCTGCTCGATCACCGGGTGCCGACTGCCCCGCAGGTCCAGCACCGTGCCCTCGTCGACCCGCGGCCGCACGTAGCCGTGCCGGCGGGCCACCTCGGCCAGCGACGTCAACACGTCCAGGCGGGCCACGGTGGCGGCCAGGGCCTGCAAGCTGGGCACGTGTTCGGCATAGGCCGAGCGCAGCTCGGCAAAAAGCTGATACTCCAGCTCGCGGGCCTGGTCCTCCGCCCCCAGGATCGCCGTCTCACGGGCCTTGAGGACGGGAATGGTGAACCGTTCGGCATTGGTCAGGGTCTGCTGGCGCTGGTAATCCGCCGGCGCCTGTTGGGCATTGGCCCGGCTCATCTCGATGAAGTAGCCGAAGGCCTTGCTGAAGCCGATCCGCAGATTCTTGATGCCCGTGCGGGCCCGCTCGCTGAGCTCCAGCTCCGTGATCCAGGCCTTGTCGTCGGAGACGCCGTCCCGCAACCGGTCCAGCACGGCATCGATCCGCTCGCGGATGAGGCCGCCTTCGGTGATCGTCACCGGCGGGTTTTCGACGAGCGTGGCCACGGTGCCCGCGGCCAACTGGCCCAGGACGTCGGGCACGGCGATGCCGCTGAGCAGGGGTGACCGGCAACCGGCCAGGATCGCCGTCAACAGGGGGATGGCCGTCAGGCTTTCGGCCAGGGCCACGGCATCGCGGGCATTGGCCGAGAGGGTCGCCATCCGGCTGGCCAGTCGCTCGACATCCCGGACCCGGGGCAGCACCTGGCGGAGATCCGCCAACAGGGCGGCCGAACCGTGGAGTTCCTCGACCGCATCCAGGCGCTGGTTGATCTGAGTCCGGTCGAGCAGGGGATGCAGCAGCCAATGCCGCAGCAGACGCCCGCCCATGGCCGTCTCGGTCTGGTCGAGGATGCTCAGCAGCGAGCCTTTGAAGGCACCGTCCCGGATCGTCTGAAACAGCTCCAGGTTGCGCCGGGTGTGGGAGTCGATGACGAGAAAGTCACTGAGGCGGTAGGGCTCCAGGCGGTTGAACTGGTTCAACGCCGTCATCTGGGTCTCGGCCACATAGCCGAGCAGGGCGCCGGCAGCGGCGATGCCGAGGGGCATTTCGCCCGCCCCGTAACCGTCCAGGCTGACGACCTTGAACTGGGCCAGCAGGCGGATCTTGGCCGCATCGGCATCGAACTGCAGGGCGTGATGCCAGGTGACGACGGCACCCGGCGGGACGAGTGCTTCCCAGTCCTTGGCTTCCGGGGGGTCGAGCCGGCGGGGGTTGGCGGCCGGCAGGACCAGCTCGGCCGGCGCCAACCTGCCCAGCTCGGCCGCGAGGCGCTCCGCCGCCCCGGGCCCGACGAACTGGGTGAGCCGGAGCAGGCCGGTGCTGACGTCCGCATAGGCCAGACCGTAGCCGCGGGGACCGCCGCCGGCCGCCGCCAGAAAAGTGCTCTGCTTGGCGGACAGCCACCCGGCCTCCAGCAACGTGCCCGGCGTGATCACCCGGGTGACTTCGCGACGGACGAGCTTTTTGCCTTTTGTCGCCTCTTCCATCTGCTCGCAGATGGCGACCCGCATGCCTTTGGCGATGAGCTTGGCAAGGTACCCTTCGGCTGCATGGTGAGGGATCCCGGCCATGGGGATCCGCTGTCCGCCGCCTTCGCGACCGGTCAGGGTGATCTCCAGCTCACGGCTGGCGGTGACGGCATCGTCGAAGAAGGTCTCGTAGAAATCGCCCATCCGATAGAACAGGAGGGCGTGCGGGTATTGATCCTTGACCTCCAGGTACTGCAGCATCATCGGGGTGAGGCCGCTGCGATCCATATCCGCCATGATCCCACCTTGTCCGCTCGGTAAGCGCAAAACCAGAGTGCCGTGCTGCCAAGGCTCGGTCAGCGGTCGCCCGACGGACCCTTAGCGATTACAGCGTAACAGCCAAAGCCCTCCTCCGAGGGGCTGCGATCAAGTGCTGGGCAGGTCTTGGTTGTTCGGCCAAGCGCCCGCATGTTAGAGTGCGCAGGCGATTTTCACGGGTCTCGGCCCGCCCCAACCCCTGGAAAGAGGACACACGATGCGCTTGCGGACGATGGCCACGGCCTGCCTGGTTTTGCCATTCCTGATGAGCTGCCCTGCCAGCCAGCCGGCGACCGGGACGACCCCGACCGGGACGCCGTCGGCAGCCGTCGCCACCCCGAACACGATCCTCATCAGCAACTTCCAGTTTTCGCCCCCCAGCCTGAACATCACGGCCGGCACGACGGTCACCTGGGTGAACAACGACGCCGCCCGCCACACGGCGACCGCCGACGACCAGACGTTCGACTCCGGGGACCTGCAGCCGGGCCGCTCGTACCCTCGCCTCTTCGGCACGGCCGGTACGTTCTTCTACCACTGCAACTTCCACCATAACGAAAAGGCGACGATCACCGTCAAGTAGGCGCGCCAGATCGGCCAGAACAGGCTCCATCAGGCGTCAAGTGGCAGTTGGAAATGCCCTGTGGCAGTGGCCGGACCAATGGGGAGGTTTTTATCAGCCGGAAACAGCGCTTCATGAAGTGCTGTTTCTGAAAGCGCAAAGCAGCCCGTACACTTGGTTGGCACCACCAGCGGGCAGCCCGCGCCGACCGCGGATTTGGCAGCGATTGAATTCGTGTTATAGTCCTGATGAGACGCTGTTCTGCAGCAGATCGTTAACCCGGTTTTACGCTGATATCGATACTCGAGGTTTGGCATGCGCAAGACTTTTTTCGCCCTCCTGCTGGTGCTGCCCATGATGGCCGCCTGCACCGCCACCACCACCGCCACTGTGCAGCCCGGCTCCAGCGCTGCCCCGTCGGCCGCCCCCACGTCCCCGGCCGGCACCACGCCGATCGTCCCCCCTGCCGGTGCGCCTGGTGCTGGCGGCGTCGCCACCGGCGAAGTCAAAGCGGATGCGGCCATCAGCTATGGCAGCTTCAATTTCACGCCGAACGCCGTGACCATCAAGGCCGGCCAGTCCGTTTCCTTCACCAACAAAGAGCAGACCATCATGCGGGTCATCGCCGACGACGGCTCCTTCGACTCCGGCTCTCTGGAGATGGGCAAGACCTATGTGCAGACCTTCAGCAATGCCGGCACGTTCACCTTCAAGCACCAGTTGAACACCTCCGCCCGCGGGACGATCACCGTCCAGTAGGCTGCACCGTTCCACTTTCGCCGGGTACGTCACTTGCGGGTGATCTGCCCGGCGAAGGTCTGTCTTGACGTAATATTGACCAGTCAGCTGCCAGAGAGGATCCCCCGTGCGTAGTCTCGAACCGTTGCGGGAACTGTGGCACGACGAAGCAGGCTCCGGCCGTGACTTCATCGCCACCAACCTGGGTATCGTCCTGGGCCTCGGCCTCCTGGGCTGGGCCATCCTCAGCGGCAGCCAGGCCACCAAGTTCTTCTATAACCCCGAGGGTCTGGCCATCGTCGTCGGCGGCACCATCGCCGCCACGCTGATCAGCTTTCCCGCCTCCGAAGTGCTGCGGGTCTTCGATTCGTTCCGGATCGTCTTTACCGGGGCCGGCACCGACTTTGGGGACGAGATCATCTCCGAGACCTGCGTCCTCGCCCACATCCAGCGCGAGGGCGACTCGATCGTCGACGAGCGGGAGCATATCCGCAGCCCGTTTCTGCGGGACGGCGTCAGCCTCTTCCTCGCCGGCTACCGTCCGGACCAGATCCGCGAGACGCTGGAGACGAGCGTCGCCAACCGCTCCATCCGCGAGATGGCCCAGGTCAAGCTCCTGCGGACGATGGGCAACTTCGCCCCCAGCTTTGGCATGGTCGGCACCCTGATCGGCCTCGTCCAGATGTTCAGCAACATGAAGGATCTGGCCAACATCGGCCCCGGTCTCGCCGTGGCTTTCATCAACACGTTCTACGGGACGCTGCTGGCCAACCTGATCTTTTACCCGATGGCCGAAAAACTGGAAACCCGGCGGGTCCAGAGCCTGCAGGAGTTGAACATGACGGTGGAGGGCATTTTGATGCTCGCCCACAAGGAACCCGCCCTATACATCGAAGGCGTCATGAATTCCTTTCTGGCGCCCGGCCAGCGGCACACCCGCTTCGACCGCAACGGCAACCTGACGATCAAAGGGTCTCTCGGTGGCTCAAAAGCGAAGAAGATCACGAAACGATCCGTCCGTTAAACCCTCGTTGCATTGGCAGTTTTTTTTCCGAGGAGTACAGATCCATGTCAGCATCCGGACAAAGCCGCCGCATGGCCCTGATCCTCGGACAGGCCGCCGACGAAGACAAACACGGCAGTCTGTGGCTGATCACCTATGCGGACATGATGACGCTGGTCCTGGCCTTTTTCGTCATGCTGACGGCAGTGTCGGACTTCAACCCGGCCAAGTTCGAAGCGGCGACCCAGTCGGCCAAGAAAGCCCTCGGGTCCGCCCAGACCGAGGCCAAAAAGGGCGTCCAGGTCCTCTCCATCGAGGAACTGGTCAAGGCTGTGCAGAAGATCATCAGTGAGCAGCGCCTCGAAAAGCAGGTGGACGTCAAAGCCACCGGCCGGGGTGTCGTGATCAGCGCCAAGGGTGCGGCGTTCTTTCCGTCCGGTGAGGCCCACGTCCTGTCCCACGCCATGCCCCTGCTGCAGGCGCTGGCGGGCCCCATCAACAGCGTGTCCTACAGCATCGCCGTGGAAGGCCACACGGACAACGTGCCCCTGAACAGCGCCCGGTATCCGTCGAACTGGGAACTCTCCAGCGCCCGGGCCAGCGAGATCGTCCGCTATCTGGCCAGCAACGGGGTCAAACCCCAGCGGTTGCGGGCCACGGGCCTGGCCGACACCCAGCCCAAGGCGGCGAACACGAGCGAGCGCAACCGGGCCATGAACCGCCGGATCGAGATCGTCTTTCTGACGGCCCCCTAGCGGTGCCGCCTGGCCGGAAAATCAGCCCTCGACGCAAACCATCAGACTGGCCTCGCCGACAGGGGTCGCCAGCGTGGTCACCACCGCCCGGTCGTCGGCAAAGGCCGGCGCCCGCATCGGCGGCTCCAGATCGAGGTCGTAATGCGCCTTGGTCAGCCGGGCGAGCAGATTGCCGGACAGGGTGTTCAGGAATTCGGCCGCCGCCTCCAGACACATCGGATCGTCCGCCGACAGCACCTCACCCGCCATCTTCCCGGCCACGTGGACCAGCAACGGCTCCGTCAGCGTCAACGTCACCCGGCCCAGCCGCTGGCCCGTAAACTGCTGGCTGATCGCATACGGATGGGGTGGCCAGCGCACGCCGCCGATGGCGCAGCCGTGGATCAGGGCCGGGATGTGGGCGATGCGGGCAAACAGCTTGATGCCCAGATCGATCGTCGGCATGACCAGCTCACCGTGGGCCACCCGCGCCAGAAATCGCTCGATCTCCGTGCCGAAGCGGACCCGCTGCCGCTCGAAATCCGGCAGCAGCAGGGACATCTCGCGGTCGCCGACCAAGCCGAGGATGACCAGGGCTTCGCCGAGATGCATGTGCTCACTGCGCTGGACCTGCAGCAACTCGGAGACTTGGACCTCGTTGAGGAGGCCCATCTCCCGGGCCAGCGCCCCGAAGCGCTGATCGAGCCTTCGCTGGGCCGCATTGACCGCCTCGGCCTGGATGGCCGTCAGCCAGCCCCGCGCCACGGCCAGATCGCCCATGCGCTGGTTGCGCGACCGCTGGAACAGGATCGCCTCATCCAACTGGGCGGGGGTCACGGCCCCCTGCGCCAGGAGGAAATGACCGAAGAACTGGGTCGACACCAAAGCCTCCTCGTCATGCGCCGGCCGTGTGGCCGAGGCGGGCGTTACGCCTGCACTGCCTGGCGCAACGCCTGCAACAGCCGTTCCTGCTCGTACGGCTTGACCAGATAGTCCTTCGCCCCGGCCGCAATGAATTCGCGTTGACGGCTCGCTTCGCCGAGCGAGCTGGCCATGATCACCCGCGCCTGCGGGTCCAGCTGTTTGAGGCCGACCAGCGTCTGCTGACCGTCCATCTCCGGCATGACTACGTCCAACAGGACGAGATCAGGCCACAGCGTCCGATACCGTTCCAGCGCCTGGATGCCGTTGGCGGCCTCCCCGACGACCTGAAACTCGGTATCGGCCAACATCTGGGCCACCGCCATGCGCATGAAGGTGGCGTCATCCACCAAAAGGATGCTGTATCCAGCCACGCTACCCGTCCTTACTTCGCAACACTCTGCAGCAACTGCACGAGGTGGTTGGCCGTGTGGGCGTCCAAGCCGCCTTTGAGCATCTCGGCGGCCCGTTCGGCCACCGACTCCGCCACGGTCACCTTGATCTCGTCACTGCTGGCTTCGAACTGATTGATGAGGTTGAGCACCGCCAGGGGGCTCGGCAGATCCGGCTCGGTGCCGCCCGCCAGTTGGGCCTGCTTCGCCGCCGAGACGAGGACTTTCTTGTAGCCGAGGGCGAACCCTTCGGCGATGATCGCCCCGAGGAACGTCTCAAAGGAGATCTGCTCCGCCGTCACCCGGCCCAGCCAGTACCGCAGGATCACGTCGGGGATTTCCTGCAGGACCACTTCACCGGACTCGCCGGTGAGCTGGTCTTCGATGGCCAGATCGGCCAGGTCGGCCCCCGAGGCGTCGATCATCAGGGCGGCGACGGTCTCCGACAGGCCGGCCCGCAGGGACTTGCGACCGTCGTTGATCGCCGGCAGGTACTTGCGCAGGGCCATCACCAGGACGTTGTCGGGGATGCCTTCGGGTAGGGGCGGCAACGGGCCCCGGCTGTAAGGGGACGGGGACGGCGGGGCGGTCCCCTCACCGGGACGCGGTGCGTGGGCGGGATCGGGTGGGGTCACAGTCGCTCCTTAAGGTTGTCTCGGGCAAAGTCAACGGCGGAAATGGGCCGGGGTCCGAAGTCGCCAGGCTATCGTCGCGTCGGACGGGACGGTCGCCAATAGACCTGTCGGTGGTAACGCTGAGGCTGCCACGCCCCATCATAATACTCGATCGTCCCGGCCAGTCCGGCCAACGGAGCGAGGATCGCCGCCCGTTCGCCGGCAGGCAGCCCTTCGGCCCGCTTGGCGTAGTGCGCCAGGGCCCATGCCGCCCGGCCGTGCCGGCCCGCCAGACGCAGGGTCATCGCCAGCTGATACCAGCCCTGACCGTCTGCGGGCCAGCGGGTGACCACCGCCCAGAGCGTCCGCAACGCCGCTTCCGTCTCGCCCGCCTGCACCTCGGCCTCGGCCAGCAACAACCAGCAATCCACATCGTCATTGAGGGCCAGGCTGCCCCGCAGCCAACCCAGCGACTCGCCGGCCTGACCGTCCGTCAGCAGGGCCCGCCCGTAATCGAACCAGTAATCACGCTCGCCCGGCGCCGCATGGACGACAGCCGCCAATGCCGCCACGGCGACCTCCGTCACGTCCATCTCGATTGCCGTCTCGCCGATCGAGAGCCAGTCGTCAGGGCCATGGGCCACCTGCCGCGCCCCCTGCAGGGGCGCCGACGCCCCAGGCCGGTCCCCCCCCGACT
>JACMPN010000037.1 GCA_014377495.1 Candidatus Sericytochromatia bacterium | reverse complement strand
GTCGGCGGGATGGGCATTCAGGCGATCCGCCAGGTCGTCGGCGTTTTGGATGCACCGGAGACGACGACGCTCGACGCCCTCGGCACCGCCGTCGACGCCCTCAGTCCCCCGGAAAGCGCCCCCGAGACGGCGATCGACGCCACGGAGCAGGCCGAGTGGTGGCGGGCCGAAGTCGACATCGATGCGTTTCTCCGGACGCGGGGGTGGTGCGTCCGCCCGGAAGCGGCCTCCCGGCGGGGGCTCATCGATGGGCTCGTCGCCCTGCGGCGGGTGCATGGTCCGGATGTGCCGGCGCTGGCGTTTGCCACGTACGCTGACCTGATCCACGGGCTGGCCACTCAGGAAATCGACAGCGTCCGCGCCGAACTGCAGGGCAATACGTCGACCGCCATCGAGGCCGTCGTCATCGGCACGGTGATGTGGGAGCCCGTCCTGCTGGCCCTGCGCCGCCTCGCCCACGAGGCGCTGTCCCGGGAGTTGCTGGCGTCGTTCTAGAAGACCGACCGGATGGCATTGACCACCCGAAACCGCTGGTGGTGGGATTGCCCATCCGGTCGGACGGCTTCTCGGCTGGGCGAAGCGCTCCCCGGTCGAGCTGCGGCACGTCGTCTCCGTGCAAAATCGGGAATCCCGTCGCGGCCGTCTGGCCCGGTAGCAGCCGATCGCAACCGTCGGCCGGCAGATCCCGCGGGTCCTTGCAGAGACAGCCCAATATGGCACCAGCCCCGTTGCCTGCGCATCGGGGCTGGTGGGCGAATGGGATCCGCCTATTGGACGGCGTTGGGGTTGTCGCCGATGGAGACGAGATAGCCGAGGCCGGGACCGAGCTCCGCCCAGATCTTGTCGAGCCGGCTGAAGTCGGGGCGGAAGCCGTCGGCATCCGTCCCCACCTCGATCGTGAAGCCGGGCGACTTGAGCTTCTCGTAGGCATAGTCCTTCGTCGTGCCAGAGGTCGGATACAAGAGCTGCATGCTGGTGCCGCCACGGTAACGCGGCGCGGTTTTCTGCCAGAGCTTTTTGAAGAGGCCCTCGTGGGGTGTCGGGACCAGAGAGTGACCCACGGGCCAGATCATCATCTCGCCGTAGCCATGCAGGTCGACGGACAGGGTAAAGCGCTTCTGGGCGAACAGCTTGGACAGGGCTTGGGTTTCCGGCTCTGACCCGGCACCGGGCCCTGAGAATGCGTCGCTCTCGGGATCCATGACCTGCTGTTTGAAGCTCTCCCAGCGGGAATCGGACCAGCCGGCCGGGGCGGGAACGCCCTGGTAGGCCCAGTGGGAGTCGAAGTTGCGGTTCAGGTCGACGCCGGTGCCGCCCGTGAACGGATGGGTGTTCTTGCGCCACATCTGCTGGCCGCCTTCGACCTGCATGCGGCCGTCGACGTTCACCACGGGGATGATCACGACTTCACGGGTATCGAGCTGCTGGGTGATGGCGGGATCCTTGCCGTAGCCCTCGATGAGCTTCTGGGCCAGCCGCAACGTCAGTTCGACGGGAGCCAGCTCCCGGGCGTGGACGCCACCCATGAACAGCATCGCCGGCTTGTTGCCGGGGTTCTTGGGGCTGGTGATCGAGAGAGCGAGGATGTCGTTGTTCGGAGACTTGCCCGTCGTCTTTTCCCAGGTGTCGCCGACATCCAGGATCTTGACGAGGTCCGGATACTGGGTCTGCCAGGTGCGCATCAGCGTGACGATCTGGCTGAAGTTGCGGTAACCGGCAGGCAGGCCGCCACGGCTGCGGCTCGGGGCCGTGAGCACCTCGACGCTGTAGCCGTCCGCCTTGAGCTTGGTCAGCTGCTTGGCGGTGACGACGGCGTCGGCTTTGTCGCCTTTGATGGCGAACAAATCGAGACCGTCCGCCAGCATAGCCAGCTTTTGATCATTGTTCTTGATCCGGATCCGGACGAGCGTGCCTTCCGTGACCCGGCTCGCAGCGGCTGCAGTCGACGCATCGGACGGCGCCAGATTCGGCTGGGGGGTCGGCGCGCACGCCGCCACCACGGCAATCAGTGTCGCAACGGATAGGGCACGACGCATGCAGACTCCTTCACAAGTTCAACGAAACATTCAGTCCATCTTAAAAGAAAGTCAGCGATCGGTAAACCATTGCCGACTCACTTCGCCCAAACGGCGCTCCCTGCCCGCCGGAGTAACGTGTCGCCTGCTGCTCCCGGAGAGTGATTGCCGTCAAGTTGCGCCGAGGTGCGCCAACGTGTGCCAACGTGCGCCATCAACATCCCTCTGACACATCGTCTGGCTATAACGGTCATTGTCCCCGGCCGGATACGTAGACAGTCGCTGAAAAGAGGAAACCATGACGAGCCACATTTTCGCAGGCATCCTGTCGGTTTCAGGTAGTCGCTTCGGCTGCCAGCGCCAAGACCACGTCCGCCGCCAGACTGGCCCCGCTGGGGGCTGCTGGCGGTAATCGCCTGGGCTCGGCCCCACGCTGACGCACCCGATCGACAGCGGTGCGCATGGCCAGGGGATCCCAGGCATCCAGCACCTCACCCCCGGAGTCGGCAGCCATCCGGCCGGCCCGGTCACCCTGATCGTCCAGTCCCCGGTTCAGGGCGACAAAGACGGTCGGCACACCGGCCAACGTCAGTTCATGGGCCGAGTTGTAGCCGGCGGCGCTGATCGCCACGTCGAACGCCCGCATGTAAGCGACCATCGGATAGCGGTCCAGCCGTCGCACGGCCGGATGGTCCGGCAAGCGTCCCCGGAATAGGGGCCCTGCCGCCACGGCCAGCACAAGGCCCGGCAGGTCACCCAAAGCCTCGATCACAGCGTGGAAGCGACTCGCCGCATCCCGCTCACCGCCCCCGCCGAAACTGACGTAGACGACGGTGGCATCCTGGGGCAGACCGAGTTGAAAACGGGCCTCCGCCCGATCCAGCAGTTCCGCCGGCTCACGGATGACGATCGGCCCCACCCAGTGGACCCGGGGCTCGACCGCCGGCGGCAGGGGGATGGTCTCGCTCCCCGGGTCATGGGGGATGATGATCCGGTCGTAGAGTGGCAGGACCTGCTGCATGGCCGCCGATTGGGCCAGCTCCAGCCGCTGGGCCCGGTAGACGAAGGCGGTCCGGGCCGGCCAGCGCAGGACCGGGAGGAGCTCCTGCAACGAGCCCGTCGGAAAGGTATCGACGATCAGCACGTGCGGGTCAAAGGTGCTGATCGCCGTCCAGGTCAGCGATTGGACGATTTTGGCATAGAGGTCGGGACGCAGGCCCGTCTCGGCGCGAATCGTCTTGCTGGGCACCTTGAACGCGGCAAACCCCTCCGTGTAGATGACGCTGTCCGCCTCCGACGACGTCAGGAAGAGGATCTGGTCCTGGGGCGACCGCCGCCGGATCTGACGGGCAATGGCCAATAACCGGGTGACATGACCGAGGCCCAAACCATTGACGGCGTAAAAAAGATAACGGCGGGCCTCGGTCATGGCAGTGACGACGGACTTTAGGAGTGGTCGGACGACGACGAGGACGTCGCAGAGCCCCAGAAACCGCCTTCGGCGGCAGTGCCCGTCTCCGCCGACCCGGGCGACGAGCCCCAGAAGCCGCCGCTTTCAGCAGGCTGGGACAGCGTGCCCTGGGTGGCATCCGACATGTAATTGTCGGCCTGGCCCTGGTCGTGGCGCCAATGCGTCGGCTGATCGTAGCCATAGCCCCGGTGATGATCGAAGAGGTAGTCCAGCGCCACCAGATCCATCAGGGAGAGACCGCCCCGGTCCCGGTTGTAGTCATAACCCTGGCGTTCGTACCAGGGGGTGAAGCGTCCCTGGTCGTAATAGCCGGCGACCTGGGGCGTCTGTCCGTGGGCAACGCTCGCCGAGCAGGTCGGACAGGCCAGCACCCGCATCGACTTGCCGTCCTGCTGCACTTCGATGATCGAGCCCTCCTGCGGGCTCGTCGGCCGGGAGCAGAAGAAGCACCCCACCGGTGAACCGACCACCGACCGGGCCGTCGCCTGATCGGCCGGGAGGATGTCCTCTTCCTTCATCTCGGACCGCTTCGGCGGTTCCTTGCCGTCGATGATCGCCTTGATCATCGTCTGGGCATGGCCCATCTGGCTGACCGCCCGCCGCATCCCCGCCACCATCGTCGTCAGCCCCGTGACGTTGTTGGTTTTGGCGAGCCGCTTGTCGACGTCCATGTAGATCGCCGTCGACTCGTCAAACAGCTGCTTGGCCTCTGTGGCCTGGGGATCGTCGGTGATGTAGCGCAAATCGTCGTTGGCCGCCGCCATGCGGTCGGTGAACTCGCCCATCAGCTTGTTGATGTCGGCCTTCAGGGCCGTGCGTTTGGCCCGCTGGCGCCACCAAAAGAAGCCGCCAATCCCCGCCCCGATGGCGAAAAAGCCGAACCAGAAGCCGCTCGACTGACGCTCCTTCGTGGTCCGCCGGGCATCGATGCCGGCCAACAGCGTGCGGACGCCGCCAGCGTAGCCCTGACTGAACTCGGACAGCGAAGCACCGACGACCGTCGCCATCTCCGTGGCCGTGATTGCCCCACTGACGGCCGCCACCCCTTTGTCGGTAACGACGATGACGACCGCGTCCGTGGGCAAGGCCAGATACGTCGACAACTTGTGGGCAAAGGCCGCCAGGGTCGGGGCGTCCCGCCGGACCGTCGCATGCGTCAGCAGGGCGATTTTGGTCACGACGGACCGCTTCTTCAATACAGCGGCCAGGTCGGCGGCTTCCGGTTCCGTGAGCTTGTCCCGCATGCCCGCCTCGATGACCAGCGGACCTTCCTTCAGGGCTTTGATCAGCTCCTGCCCGGCCAGGCTGCTGCCGGCATTGGCCTGGGGGGCATTGGTCTGCGGGGCACTGTTCCGGGGACGAGAGGCGCTGCCGCCGGCTTTTTGACGGGACCGGTCGAGGGACTCGGCGATTTTCGAGCGGCTGGTGATCGTGGGATCGACGGACATTGCCTGCTCGAAGACCTGCACCGCATCCGCATGGCGGTTGAGCTGGGCATAGGTCAGACCGAGCTTGTAAAAGGCCATCGCATCGTTGGGCTTGGCCGCCACGGCTTTTTCGTATTCGACGGCCGCTGCGGCGTATTTCTTTTCCTTATACAGGGCCTGCCCTTCGGCATAGCCGGCCCAGGCGGGCAAGGAGAGGACGAGGGTGGCCAGACAGGCGGAAAGGAAACGGCGACGCATCACGGTGGCTCTCCCTAGGGTGGGCAAGGACAGCGGCCTGCAGCGGGCCTGCCGGCCGGGCCGCAGGCGTTGGCGCCCATGTCAAACTGGTATCAGAGCATGCGGGCAGTCTGCCGATGCGTCAAGCGGCTGCGTCGCCTGCCCGATGCCCACCGCAGCCCGGATCGGCACCTCACCAGGGCCCGGACCCAGGCGCCGCGAGGGCTGCGGTGGGCCGGCCCGACTTGCCGCCGCTGTCCGGACAGGTTTCACTGTGAGGCAAAGGGCCCTTCTTGCTCCATTACCCGGGCCCATGTTTGCACCGCATTCAGCCATCCGGATGGCTGCCAAAACCGTAACCGCCGAGGAGTGGGACATGTCTTTGCCGCTGAGTATCTGCCTGATCGTCCGTGATGAGGTCGACATGCTGCCCCGTTGCCTGGAATCCCTGCGGGGCCTCGGCACCGAACTGATCGTCATCGACACCGGCTCCACCGACCAGACCAGCGAGATCGCCACCCGGCTCGGTGCCCAGGTGACACACGCCGCCTGGGAGCACGACTTTGCCACCGTGCGCAACAAGGCCGTCAGCCTGGCGACCCAGCCCTGGATCCTCATGCTGGATGCCGACGAGATCGTCGACGAGCTGGCCGGACAGGCGTTGCGGGCCCTCGTCCCGACCGCCGACCCCCATGCCATCTACCTGTTCCAGTGCTTCGACGCCAGCTCGGCCAGCTGGACCTACAAGCCCTACCTCTTCGCCAATGACGCCCGCCTGCAGTTCAAAGGCCGGGTCTTTGCCGATCTGCTGCCGACCGTCCCCGGCTACCGGCAGGAAGTGCTCGACGCCATCCGCATCCAGCACCGCTTTCAGGAGCGGCCGGCGGCCAAGCGGGAGAACCTGCGCACCTACTTCATCGACCTGCTGCGCCGCCGGCTGGAGGACGATCCCGCCGATGCCAGCCCGATGCTGCATCTGAGCCGCATGCACCTCGACGCCGGTGAGTATGCCGAGTCTCTGGCCATGGCCGAACAGGCCGTCGAGGAGTTGCCGGACGGTACCGACCTGCGGCTGATGGCCTATTTTTACGGGGCGCTGGCGAACTACCGCAAAAAAGCCTGGGAAGACGCCTGCGAGCATGCCCGCACGGCCGTGGCCCTGTACCGGGACTACACTGAGTTACACGCCCTGCTCGGCTTGGCAAATCTCGCCCTCGGCGAACTGGCCCAAGCGGAAGAGTCCCTGGCGACGGCCGTTTACCTGGCCCGCCGACCGGTTCAGGTGCCACTGCCGGGCTTTGCCGAGTTTCGGCCACCTGTGCTCCTCGAAGCCCTCGGCCGGGCCTTCGAGGGTCAGGGCAAGCTGCAGCCGGCGAGCATCTGCCGCAAGCTGAGCAACGCCAATCCCGCCGAAGCGACGAACCTGCTGTTCCATGAACTGACGGGCATGTTGCGGCACAAGCAGTGGTCGTCCGCCCTGTGGCTGGTGACGCTGTTCCTCCCGGTGGAGATCTCGGACGCCGCCGGTGGGCTGCTGCGGTCCCTCGAAGGACCCTATGCCGTCGAGCGGTTCCTCGCCGAGGCCGAGCTCTGGTCGACCGTGCAGGGCCTCGGCAAAACCTCGCCGATGCCACGCCGGCTGCTGATCTATGCGGCACAGCATTTCCCGCTGGATGCCCGGCCCTTGCAGCGGCTGGGCCAGATCGCCCTCAACGAGGAAAACTGGAACGAGGCCGTGGACTTCCTTAATCAGGCCCTGCACCTGGACGGCCGCTCCGGCTGGAGTTGGAACGCCCTGGGGATCGCCTCGATCATGGTCGGCGATCAGGGCAAGGCCAGGACGTGCTTTGAAACTGCCCTGCAGGTCGGCAACCCTCAGGAAGCGGAAGGCGCCCACAAGAATCTGGCCAAGCTCACCCAACCGGTCTAAGGGTTTGTCTGCACGCTAGATTTTGCCCTGGTCCACCTGATAGACCGTGTACTCGCCTTGCCTATAGACGACCGGGAACTGACGGTCGAAAACGGCCGGCTGAGCGCCCATCGTGTTGATTTCCACAGGACCGATCAGGACATAGTTCACCCCGTAGTGGTGCATCAGGCCCAAGGCCGTCCCAGTGCCGGTGAACATGGTTTTGACGTCGGCCTCGCGCCTCGTGACGTTGTAGCCATGGCTGGCGATCCAGCCGGTATAGCCCAACACGACCTGCCGACCGGCCAGCGTGGTCAGCGGCTGATCATGGTTCAGCCCCGTCAAAAACAGGGCCTTGGGCGGCGTCTGCTCCCGGGCGAAGGCCGCCACCGCCATCGCATCCCGCGAAAAGATGCGCCAATGCAGCACCTCTTCGGCGTGAACGGTCAACAACCCGGTCAACACGCAGCACACGGCCATCAGGCAGGAGGTCAGGCGCCGACCGTGGACCCGGGCCCTCCGGACGAGCCAGGCGGCCACGAGGATGCTGCTCATGGCGTACCAGTAATACATCAGCTTGAGGTTGTTGTACTCATGGGGCGAGACGCTGATCGTCAGCGCGACCACCATCAGCAGCAGAAAGGCGCCATAGAACGCCTTCCAGGTCCGGGACGTCGACCACCAGGCGGGGATCAGCAGCAACAGCGGCAGGCCGAGGTTGCGGATGAAGTAGACGATCGGGCCCCAGCGGTCGAAATGGCTCATCCAGCCGGGGTTGAAGAACATGAACCCCCGGTCCGCCGCATGTCCCGCCACCAGCCCGAGCTGGGGCAGGGCGATGAGCACGGCCGGCACCCAGTAGACGAGCCAGGTGCGGTTGGGCCGGATCAGGCAGAGGAAGCCACTGATCAGGCCGACCGTCATGTACGTGAAGGTGTGAAAGAGCGGCATCAGGCCCGTCATCACCCCGGCCGCCAGCAGCGGACGCCATGCCATCCACGGCCCGGCAGCGGCGTGGGGGTGCCCGACCCAGCGCTGCCAGACCATGGCAAAGACGGTGAGGATCATGAAGCCGCCGGCAAACCCGAAAATACTCGCCCGCTGGGGCAACAGCGTATCGACGATGACGTTGGACCAGTGGATGTTCGCATCCCAGAGCCGGCCGTAGTTTTCGTGGAGGTGGACCCAAAAGTCCCAGCGGCTGCCGGTGTGATTCCACAGGTCCCGGAAGAAGTACAGGAAGCCCAGCCCGCCATTGAAGGCGAACAGCAGGACGGAGAGTGCGGCCGCGGCCCGGGAGGCCGTGATCCGGCGGGCCAGGTAATACAGCAACCCGACGACAGCGAGGACCATCGGCACGGCCGTCACGGTGAGGGCTTCCCAGGCTTCCAGGCCCCAGCCCATCAGCAGGGCCGTCAGAAAGTCCGGCAAAAACGGGTAACGCAGCGGGGCCGGCGGGAAAATCATGTAGACGGGCGGAAAGTTCGCCCCGTGCAAAAAGGCGTTGCTGATCGCCAGATGCAGGCACATATCCGCCCAACTCGCCCCGCCGGAGTAAAGACCGTCACTCGCCGGCCGGAACATGCGGGTGGACCAGAGGTAAATGGACACGGGCAGGAAATAGACGAACAACAGCCCGATGGCCGGCAGATCGCTCGGCAGGGAAAGGGGCCGCCAGTCGGCCCACCGTCGCAGGATCGGCACCCACAGGGCCAGGGCGGCGAGATAGATGCCCAAGACCAGGAGGTTTTGGGCGGGCACGGCGATCCGACCCTGGAGCAACGCGACGCTGTATGCCGCACCCGTTCCCAGCATCCAGCCCGTGGCCAGACCCCAGAGGCCCTTTTCACCCCGGCCGAGGTGATCGCCGGCCAGATGGTGGACGAGGCCCATGCCCATCAGGGCGGCGCCGACAAGAAACAACAGGGCCATGCTCGCCAACGCGGAACTCCAACCATACATACAAGGAATCGATCACCCGGTGAATCCTAGCGTGCCGGTCCAAGCACGTCTAACCCCATCGCCGACCAGTCTGCAGCCGCCATCCGACCGGATCACGGCCACGGGCGGCGGCAGGTCGCGGGTCGGCAGGCGGAAATACAATGACCAAGAGGATTTTACGAAAGTACATGAAGTGATAGTATAGCAATGCCCCGATCGTCTCGGGGCCTGAGGAGGTAGTCATGATTCTCTATGTATCCATCGGCATCGTCATCGGTCTGTTGGTCGGTAGTGCCGTTGCCTGGATGGTTTTCGCAGCCATCGTCGAAAAACGGGCCCTCATGGCCGACGAGTACAAGGTTGACCTGACGGATCCCAAACACCGTGAAATGGGTCCTGTCGAACAAGGGACCCAAGCGGTGATCCAACAGCGGTACGTTGCCGGCGAGATCGACCAATCCACGCTCAAGCGCCAGACGGATGAGTTGCACCACCCCGAAGAGGTGACCAAGGTCTGACGATTCGCTGGCATCCTGGAAGCCCGGTCTCGCCATGGGACCGGGCTTCCGTGTTTTTGGAAAACCGGCCGGCGCCGCTCAGGGAGCCGCCAACTCCCGCACGATCTGGCGCATGACGGAGCCGAAGCTGTGGCCGATGATCATGATCCGTTCGCCCTGGGCGAGGGGTTTGGCCCTGAGGTCTGCGGCGATCTGGGCCATGACCCGCTTTTCGACACCACCAGTGAACGGGTCGGCGAAAATCCGGGCATAGGTGGCGACATCCGAGCCGCCGCCGTAATTCAACGGGACGGCACGACCGACGCCCATGCTGCGCAGGGCATCGGACCACGGCTTCGTCCAGGCGCCGCCGTTATCGGCCACGCCGGGCCAGGGTGTGCCGGGCAGCAGGTAGACACGGGTGTTTTGCAGACGCGTGCGATCGGGCTGGCCCAGTTGAGGCTGTCCGAGGCGATCGTCGGCAGGCTTGGCGTGCCTTCGCCACCAAAGAGCGTGCGGCGGTCGCGACCGACCCATTCCTGGCTCAAGGCGTTGACCACCCGAGCCGTGGGCGACGTGGCTGCGTGAGAGAGCGGCCGCAGTGATTCCAACATCCGTCCGTTCCCCCTTTCTCCATTCATTCTGTGGTCCCGGTGCCATCCGGGCCGGCCCGCCACCGGCTCGCTCCGGGTTCGCTTTACAGGGCCGGATGCAGTTTGGCGAAGTTCCGGGCCAGCTTGCCGACGAAGGCAAATTTACCTTCCAGGAGTTCGCTGCCACC